>JAJRYU010000127.1 GCA_024275615.1 Planctomycetota bacterium | reverse complement strand
TCTTCGACGCCAACGGCGATGGTCGTCTTGATCTTTTGTGCCTGGAAAGCGGCTCGATAAAAAAGGGGATTGCGGATCGACTCTATTTCCAAGGTGCCGATGGCAAACTCACCGACTCTGGAGAGGCCTCGGGGTTCTCACCGGCTTTCAGTACTGGCTGTGCCGTTGGTGATATCGATAATGACGGCGATGTGGATGTTTTTGTCGGCGCTGTCGGCATGGATCATGTCTATCTCAACGACGGGCACGGGGAGTTTCGCGATGCCAGTGTCGAGATGGGCTTGATCGATAATGGTTTCACCACTTCATTGGCGTTCATTGACTACGACTTGGATGGATTTCTCGACATTTTCGTTTGTCGGTACACGTCTTTGGCTGAGAAACTGCCCGTGTGTTCCGGAACGCTGGGTCGTCAAGACTATTGCCATCCGAGAACCTACAAGAAGATTGACTCGCAGCTGTGGCGCAATGTCGGCGGCAAGAAATTTGTTGACGTTTCCAAGGCAACAGGGATTGCAGGCAAGTTCTCGTACGGCCTTGGCGTTATTGTTGAAGACTTTAACGACGACGGTTGGCCTGACCTCTATGTCGCCGACGACGGTGTTCCCAATCACATGTGGATCAACAACAAAGAAGGTGGGTTCACAGAAGAGGGTTTGATGTCCGGGACCGCTGTCAATGGCCAAGGTTCTTCCGAAAGTAGTATGGGGTTAGCGGTCGGTGATATCGACGGCAACGGCTATCCAGATATTTTCACGACCAACTTGTTGATGGAAAGCAACACGCTTTACTTGGGTGAAGAAGGGCTACGCTTCACTGACGGCACTTCGATGACTGGGTTAAGCGTAGCAAGCTTACCGCACACGGGGTGGGGCACAGCTTTTTTTGATCCTGACAATGACGGCGATCTCGATCTCATGATCGTGAACGGATCGGTCGCTCGCAACGAACCAGCCCACAAGGGGGCGATCAAAGGCTCTCAATGGGAATACTACGCCGAGGCCAACCTATTTTTTGAGAACCTTGGCAAGGGAAAACTACGCTCCGCGCCGGCGCTTGCCAAAGCTCCCTGTCAATGGTTGGCCAATCACCGTGCCATGATAGCGGTCGATTTTGATAACGATGGTGGCGAGGACATTTTTATTAACGCCACGTCCGAGCAGACGAAGTTCTACCGCAACGTTGCTGTGAAGAGAGGCAACTGGATCAAGATCGATGTCCGCGATGAGAATCTCAATCGCCAGGCCATGGGTGCCGTCGTGCGGGTTTACATCGGCAAGACATGGAAAAGAGCGATTGTGAACTCAGCGACGTCCTACCAATCATCGTGCTTGGCTCCCCTTGAGTTTGGGTTGGGTGAAAATGCAAAAGTCGACCGCATCGAGGTCACTTTTCCTGGTGGTGAGAAGCAAGTTTTTCCTGGCGGCAAAGCTGGGCAGACACTCACCTTGAATCGACAGAAGAAGTAATTCGAGCGCCCCATGTTCGAGCTTTGGGAATTCTGGCGCTTGCAGTTGCGGCTTATTCTCCCTGCGATTGCAGATTGCTCAAGAAATCTGTAGTCTCTGGCCATGTTGTCACGTGGTGCCCTTGCAGCCACGCTCTCGCTGTTCGTATTTCTGACTTTGATCTCTTGTGGCCCCGGCAGCAAACCATCAGCCGATGATGCCGACCATAGCTCAGGCACTTCAAGAGCGGTCTTGTTTGACGAATCAACTGATGAGCTTGGCTTGCGTTTCATTCACAGCCTGAACCTAACAGGCAAGTTTCCGCTCCAAGAAATCACCGGTGCCGGTATGGCTGTTTTTGACGCCAACGGTGACGGTCGTCTTGATCTTCTGTGCTTGGAAAGTGGTTCGGCCAAAGAAGGTGTCGCCGATCGACTCTTCCTTCAAGGAGCCGATGGCAAGCTGAAAGATGTTGGCCCGGAAGCTGGTTTTGTTCCTGCGTTTAGTACTGGTTGTGCTGTTGGCGACATTGACAACGATGGTGACCTCGATGTGTACGTTGGTGCAGTAGGGCAAGACCATCTCTACCTGAACGATGGCCACGGTAGGTTTCGAGACGTTGGCGACCAGATGGGTTTTGTTGACAACGGTTTTTCTACATCGATTGCCCTTCTCGATTACAACTTAGATGGCTATCTCGACGTCTTTGTTTGTCGCTGCTCTGTTCTTGTTGACCCGCCGCCGGTTTGTGTTTTGACTTCTGGACGGCAAGACTATTGTCATCCGACCTTGTACGATCCGATATCTTCGCAGCTATGGAGGAATGAAGGTGGAAAGCGGTTCGTCGATGTGTCGGCAGACGCTGGAATCGCCAAGAAAGATTCCTACGGGTTGGGCGTAACCGTCGATGATTTCAACGACGACAGTTGGCCAGATCTCTACGTGGCCAATGATAGCGTCCCCAATTTCATGTGGATCAATGACAAGATGGGCCATTTCGAGGAAGTGGGTCTCATGTCTGGAACTGCGGTGAACAGCCAAGGGGCGTCGGAAGGCAGTATGGGCCTCGCGATTGGTGACATTGACGGCAACGGTTACCCGGACATCTTCACCACTAACGTCAGGCGTGAGAGCAACACCCTCTACTTGGGCGAGCAGGGATTGAACTTCACGGATGGCACAGCGACTACGGGATTGGCGGCGGCGAGTTTGCCTTATACCGGTTGGGGCACGGCGTTCTTTGATCCAGACAATGACGGAGACCTCGATTTGATGATTGTCAATGGTTCTGTGGCTCGAAGCGACCCACCGTTCGAGGGAGCGCGCAAGGGAACGCATTGGGAACACTATGCTGAAGGTAACTTGTTCTTTGAAAACATAGGGCAAGGGCGCCTACGTCCGGCACAGGAGCTAGCGGGAGCTCCTTGTTCTTGGCTTGCCAATCACCGCTCACTCGTCGCCGTCGATTTTGATGGAGATGGTGGCGAAGATGTCTTTACCAATGCTATTTCAGAAGATACGAAATTCTATCGCAATGTGGATGAAGATCGTGGATATTGGATCAAAGTTGATGTCATCGACCCGAAACTCAAACGTCGTGCCATGGGAGCTGTCGTTCGAGTCTATGTTGGCAAGAAGATCTTGCGAGGTTTTGTCAACTCGGCGACTTCATATTTGGCCTCTTGTTTGGCGCCGCTCCAATTCGGACTCGGCGATCACGCGAAGGTCGATCGAGTCGAAGTGATATTCCCGGGTGGTGAGACGCAGGTATTCCCCGGCGGCGCACACGGGCAAGTTCTCGTCCTCGAGCGCAAAAGAAAGTAAGCATGAACTTACCCCAATCCTGGATACTTCTGTCCGTGTTTGCCTTGGCACTCGTCGCGTGTGGTGACAAGTCAGTCTCTACGATTCCCTCGTTGCCGGACTTTGATGACAAGACTGAAGCGGCGGTGGTGGCGACGATTCGCGATCATCATGAAAAACTCAAGGCCGATCCGTCTCTTACGAATTTACGGGAATACGGCAAGGTTCTACAGGCGCATCGCCGTGAACAACTTGCCTTGGCGGTCTACAAGTCCTGCCTCGACCAGAAAGAGGACTTTGAGAGCCTCTACCTAAGTGCTCGTATTCTGAAACGAAAAACACCTGAGAAGGCTCGACAATTCCTTGAACGAGCTCTCAAGGTGCGTGATGACTATGCGCCTGCTTATCTTGATCTTGCTGAGGTCTTGGAACTTTCGGGCGAATTTGGCAAAGCGCTTGAAGCGGCAAGGAAAGGCCAGAGCCTCGAGCCGTCAGCTCTTTCCCACATGACTTTAGGCCGTATCTTGGTGGCCATGAAGAAGTACGAGGAAGCGGTCTCAGAGCTTGAGATTGCCAACAGGAT
>JAJRYU010000126.1 GCA_024275615.1 Planctomycetota bacterium | reverse complement strand
TGTCAGCCCTCATTCGTGGCTCCTTGCTTGTGGTTGCGCACCTGGGAGATTCCCGATGCTACATGTTTCGGGGTGAAGAAAACCAACAGGTCACCCGAGATCATACTTATCTCAACGAGCTGATTGATATCGGTCTTCTGACGCCGGAGCAGGCTGAAGGCCATCCGGACAAGAACATCATCACCCGTTGCGTCGGTATGTCGACGAAACTTGAAATAGACTTCAATCGCAGGGCCATTCAGCCCGGCGACATAATCTGCATGTGCAGTGATGGCTTGAGCAACTTCGTCGACATTGACGAATGTGGGGAAGTCGCTCGTTCAATGAATCCCAAAGATGCCTGCCTCAAGTTGATTGAGATGGCCAATGAACGTGGTGGCGATGACAACATCACCGTTGCCATCATGAAGATCAACGAACTCCCTGCCGAAGACAAAGACCTCTTGAAGCTGGACGAAGAGCAGTTGATGCAATGCAATGCTCAGATGACTCCCATTATCAAACGAGAAGATCTTGATCCCGGACTCCTAGAGGATTCAGAGGCGGATACCGCCGAAGGCTTGCCTCGCCCCAAGACTGGGAACCGAATGGAACAAACGGGTCGCTATGACGTTGCCATGTTGCAGTCGAGTGATCGACCTGATGTTGACCTTGGAGCCGAAACAGTCAAGAACTTGAAGGGCTCCGCTGCCGGAATCCCAGTGGGTTGGTATTGGCTGATTGGGGCGGAGGTCGCGCTCTTGGTCATTTTGCAGTTTCTGATTGGTATGCATTAGGAAAATGCGTTGACTTGGGATTCTTCCAGGTTGGCGCTTGTTGTTGACGTGAGGCACAGGGGGGGCACACACCCAGATGCTGACGGTCAAACTCAAGGTTGTTTTGCACTTTAACCACGTGCCTGAGCGGACAGACTCATGATCGGGACGAAAGTCGGAAAATTCTTGATCACGCAAGAGATTGGAGACGGCGGACACGCCTTCGTCTTTAAGGGCGAAGGCGATGGTCAAGTCGTTGCGGTCAAGATGCTCAAGCCCAGCTTGGCCGATGAGGACAATCTTGAGGAGCGCTTCGTTCGTGAAGCGGAAGCTCTCAAGCAACTAATACATCGAAACATTGTCCAATTCTGCGAGTATCATTTTCAAGACGGCTACCACTACTTGATCCTTGAGTATATGGACCAAGGATCGGTGGAAGACCTCATCAAGAAAATGGGTGCCGTGGCACCTCGTTATGCAGTGCCGATTTTCTACAACGTCTTGGATGCCATCCAATACAGCCACGACCATGGCTACATTCATCGCGACCTGAAGCCGAACAATATTCTCATCAATTCCGAAGGTGCGGCCAAACTCACTGACTTTGGCATCACAAAAGTCGTCGGTGGCAAGAACCTGACCAAACAGGGTTTTGTGCTGGGCACTACGGTTTACATGGCGCCCGAGTATTTGACCCAAGGCGTTTGCAACCAGCAAACAGATGTTTACGCCCTTGGTGTCACCTTCTATGAAATGTTGACGAGCCGCAAACCCTTCGAGTTCTTGCGCGACGACGAACCGCTACGGGATTTTGCTTTGCGTGTTTGCCAAGGCAAACCTACGCCACCGTCAGCGTACCGCCAAATTCCAGCGCCACTGGAGCGCATCGTTCTTAAAGCGTTAGCGCAAAAACCCAAAGACCGCTACAAATCGGCAAAGGACTTTCGCAAGGATCTGGCGAAGCACTTTCCTGAATTGGTCAAACGTGACATTGTCATTCCCCATGGCCGTGCCATGACCCGCTACATCAAGGTTGACGACTTTGCCTTTGATGACGCCATACCAGCAGCCGGTTCGGCTACGAAAAATGGTATGGGAAGCGGCATGCGAGCCGCCATTGCTGTCGCCGCACTCTTGGTGATCTTGGCAGTAACGCACTTTGCCCCTTCTGTCTTTCCTGACGAGTTGGGCGGTACTTCAGCAGGTGTCCTTTATGGACTTGGCAGTGGCATCGGCCTTCTGATTGGGTTCCTCTTGTTTTTCATGTTGCCCAGAACTCGTTCGATGCAGCCCAGTCTTGCTGGTCACACGCCGACCGCTGATCAAGACCACTCCGACTCTGGCATTGGTAGCGAAGAGTCATCCATTCCTGAATTCGAGGTGGAAGACACCATTCCATTCGCTGATCAGTTCCATGGCAACAAACCGATGAAGATGACGGAATCTTCAGAACTCAACGCTTATTTGGTGGTCATCAGTGGGCCAGACAAGGGCCGGAAATTCGGCTTGAGACCAGTGAGCCGAATCGGACGTGACCTCCGTGTTGATATTCGTCCCCACGACCCGGAAATCTCCCGTCACCACACGGCCCTGACTTTTGATGGCCGGACTTTCACTGTTGAAGATCTTGGATCAACGAATGGGTCGTTTCTGAATGAGGAACGCATCATTTCGAAACAAGTGATAAGCAACGGCGATATACTCCGCTGCGGATCGAGCTCAATGCGATTCGAGTTCGACTAAGGGCGCTGTCCCAGACGATATCTCGCAGTCCACCTTCTCCGAAGTGACCTTCTTCGCCATTCTCAACTCTGTGTTAGAAGTCCCAAAGGCGATCGATGTCGAGCTGGCGGCGGAAATACTGGGCATGGAGGTATTCGACGTCTTCAATCTCGCCAAGAGCTGGCACTTCTTGTAGCCATTGCCAATCCGCTGCAGTGTTCTTGTTCCACAACATGAATGCCCGCTTAAACTGTCCGCGGTGAGGGCGGATCTTGGCCAAGGCAAGACGCATGAATCTGAGATTCGTGGCTTGGGGTACAGTGACGAAGTTCCGGTAGAATCTGGATGGTGACAGACTATCGGACGTGAAAACGAGGTCGCTCTCGTCGAAGTCTTCGTTCATTTTGATGGCCGTACGTTTTTGGTCGTGAGAGCCCCGACTGAGTTCTCTGAATTCAACACCATGCACGGCCCCTAATGATGCGAGCATCGTGAGTAGCAACAAAGTGAGCGCCGCACCGGGTAGCTTCATGCGATTGAAGAGATCCCAAAGTCTTCTAACGCCAAGCCCGAAGAAAAACACCAACCCCGCACATCCAACCATGGGCCAGAATTCATGTTTGCTGGCATGGGTCCGAAAGGCGACACAGGGGAGGAGACCGGCTACAAGAAGCATCAGTCCTGGCCGCAAAGCGAGGGCTCTTACGCGCGGCGCTACGATAGCTGTGAGCAGACCAAAACCTGAAACTCCAAGGAAAGGCAAAGTGAAAGTGTGCGAGGCATTCGTTCTAAGCGATTGCCACCAATAACCCCAACTCACTTGGGTTAAGAAATGTTGAGATTCACTTTTTGGCCCGCTTACACCAATGGCAAGGAGCAAGCCCTCGACCGTTGTTGTCAATCGGTCGAAGCTGCCCTCGGCCCAAAGGAGCCAGCTGAAGACAAGCAAGAATGCGAGTCCAAAAGGAAGCGCGGCTTGGAGCCAAAGCCGAATTTTTTCTTTGAAACTCCCTCGAGAAAAAAGGACTTCGAGAGCAAGAACAGGAAGGAGGAAATAGCAATACCAGTCAAATAGACCGGCGACAAAGGCAATGCTTGCGAATGCCCACAGCGCTCCTCGTGTGTTTAGCTTTCTGTACCGTAGCCAGGTGACAACCACAGGGATAAAGAAGCTGAGGCAAAATAGTGGCAAGTCGACCATCGTGCCGAACTGAAAGAACATCGGCAATGACGCGAAGCCGATCGTCGCCGCCGAAGCCGAGAAGCGTCCGATTAGCGGGCTGAGACCAAATCGTATGATCGCCAAGTTGAGGGCGAGCATGAACAACATCGGCAATCTGAGCGCTCGCTCGTCTCTGCCAAGAAAGCGATAGCAGGGATAAATGATGCTGTAAATGGTCCCAGGGTGGTTGGTGTACGGTAGGAACAACCCTTTGCCGCTTGGATGAAACAGAAGTGGCCCTTGCATGCGCGACTCTGTGTAGCCAAAAGCTTCCAGCCCTTTGCAAGCATAGCCGTAGTAGGCGCCGCTATTGACGCCGCAATGGGAATTCCCCCAAGGCTTTTCGAGCCATGAAACATGAAACCCCAGGAGGATAAGGGCAAATACGAGCGCCAGAAGATCGGTGGACCGCAAGAGCCATGGGGGGGGCGTCTTCGAGGTCTCCGTTGTGTCCATCAGTCCAGGAATCTCACAGCCCAAAAAGCGACCATGAGAGCCAAGACGATGGCTGCCAGGACATAGACCCAAAGGTTGGAGCTCACGACGCGCTCATTGAGCAAGGGAATCTCAGTTTCCATAGAGGTTGCGGGCCCTCGCCTTGGCCGAAGTTGTTTGAGGGCTCGACCAAAACCACCGCCGGATTTGCTGGTGCCATCCAATGAGAAACGAAAGATCAAACGTGGACCCTCTTGGCCAAGGGAGATCTCATCACCATCCTTTAGTGTGGCGCGCCGCACACCTGAACCGTTGAGGTAAGTGCCGTTCAGACTGCCCATGTCGTAGAGGACGAAGCCCTCTTGCTCCAGCCGAATCTCTGCATGTTGAGAGGAAACTGTGGGGTCGAGGAAAGGATCAAGCGATACGTCATTGCTCTTGCCACGACCGATAAGGACGGACTCGCGATCGAAAGCTTCCTTGCTGCCGCTCTTGCTGCCAGAAAGATGGTCTATCATCACTCGCATTTTTTGCGCTCCCGCTATGGGCCAACCTCTACCGATACGAATGGCGCGTCACGGCAAGTATCCAAAGTCGAATTATTCTCTCTCATCTTGGCCGAGATCAACAGTGAAATCTTGCTGGGCAATATCCTTCAAGCCGTCGAATGCCCTAAAGAGCAGGTAGATTTGCCACTTACCATCTTTGGTTATGTCCTGTTTGCCAATGAGCCCTCGGCTTGCCGATCCACTTTTTCCTGCCTTGAGGTGTACAACCGTGCCATCAGGGCCAATCAATTTGGCCGAGAGCAAGGCGGTGGGTACGACCTCCGAAAGACGCCATCGGAATTGACAGGGGAGTTTCTTGACGACTTTTTTGTCGCAATCAACTTCGATGCTGGCGGTACCTCCAACGACTTGAATGTTGAAGGGGCGGTGTGTTTTTCTGCCGTGAGTGTCACTGACGAGGATCAAAGGGTCGCTCGAAAGAGTGACGGGTACTTCGAGGTCTGTTCGCACCTCAGAATTGACTCTCTTTTTGACCGCGCAATTTTCAAGCTTGAGCGACTCCACGTTGATGCCAGAGTTATCCTCAATCTTGAGTCGAGTCTCGTGTGCTTCTTGCCAGAAGAAGACCGGTTTCTCGGCGGGAATCTGGCGTTCGCCTTGCCACAGCGCCACCGAGGGGCCTTTGCCATCGTCAGGAAATGTGCGCGCCACCAAACTGAATGTCACAGTCCTTGTGGCGGTGTTGCCAGCCAGGTCTTTGGCCTTGACGGACAATGTGCCAGCGCCGTTGATTTCGATGGTGTATGTGTGCCCGGATCGATCAGGGTGGCTGGAGGGAATTCGCACATCTCCACGGCGGTTCGCTGTTGTTTGTGCTTGGTCGAGACTGTCGTTGTCTTTGATCTTGAGTATCCAGGAAACATGGCTCTTGACTTCCACAGTGTCTTGGACGACGGGATCACTCTTCTCGTTGTAAAGACTGATGCTTGGTGGGTCCTTGTCGATCAAAATGCTGATGTCGGCGAGATGAACTTCTCGGTCACTCTGAACAAGAACAACCGCTGCTTGCCAGGTTGACCCATCGCCGAGATCGATGTTGGGAGCGCGAAGCCTGTCCGAATCCTGCTCCATCTTGTGGGACTTCTTCGAATCGCGGAGGAGGACATGGCGCCCCGATTCTTCGCCTTGGAATGTCAAGGTGATGCTCACGCTGTTCTTGTTGGTACGGCCCATCCCCTTCGTCAAGTCTTGTGCGCCTAATTGAATGGACTTGATTGTCGGAATAGGGCGCCGCCACTTTCCCAGATTGAATTCGACTTGGCTGGAATTTCCGGCCCAATCTACAGCGGTCACGCGGTAGAATGTGGGGTCTTTGCGGTCTGTCCATGTGAGAAGATGCCGAAAACTGAATACGTTTCGGAACGTCTTTTTTTCATTTGTTGAGAGGTTCGAAATGACGACTGACCGAAGGAGAGTTTCATCTTGCACCAAAAGATAGACACTCTCGCCTGCTTTTAGACCGACTCTTTGGTCCGAGTCGGTCTGGACCAGGCCTCGGCCTGGGGCGTGAAATCTGAATTGCGGCACGTCATTGTCGGCACGAAACACAAGCTTGTAGTGGCGTGGCGACATGTCAGGGAGTTCGACGATGATCGTTGTTGCTGTTTCGCTGTCGCCTGGGAACTCAACAACCAAAGGACTTTGACCGGGTTGCTTGCCAACTCTTTTGCCATTGATGCGCAATGCTTCGAACATCGAGGGGAGGTTCGAGCTGGCATCGATGCCGATGTTCAGTTCCATTGCTTCGCGCAGCCCGACGATCGCACCACTGCCCGTGACTTTTCCCAACCCAAAGGTCGCCATGTCGGGCCAACGAACAACCAAGTTTTCATCCAAGAATTTTTTGGCGATTCGCTTCTTCAGATCCTTAAGTTTGGTGGATTGACTCGCGGTGAGAGAGTGTGGTTGAGACAAGAACTTCTCGCATTGTTGAATGAGGTCAGCCGTTTTGGCTCTGCCACTTTCCGCTTCGGCAAGTTGTGCAAGTTGCGAATCGATGTCTCTAAGGGTGAGCAAAGTCCAGCCGCGTTGCCCAAGGGCGACCAACAGGAGAATTGCTGCGGCTTTGACTAAAGTAATGGCGCTACGCTGCGTCATCGCACATTCCCCTGCTCAATTTCAACAACACCGACATCGAGAACGAGACCACAAAAAATCTTCGTGCGAATCTTTTCGGCACTTTAGCATAAGTTCTTTGGTAGAGCATGATTAGTGACTAATCGCCCAGTTTCTGCGGGATTCTTGTTGCCGGAAATCACTGGGGAGGTTCATTTGGACGGCAGTGCGGTGAAGGGCCTGTCGCTCTACTCCCCTCTGGTACGCCAAATTCGTTGCCACCAACGGGGAGGGGCCTTGTCCGTGAGTGGAGGATTCTCGGAAGGGTCCATCTGCGGTGGCTCTTCATTCTTGCTGAAACACCTGAGGAAGCCCTTCAAGAGGCGGGCCGCGCTCTGCGGGCGGCGATCAGGGTCCTTCTGCAGGACCCACTCAACGACTCTCGACAAGTCTCTGGGTTGAAAATCAGGCCGATGAACGAGGACCTCGGTAGGACGGTCATTGACATGATGATAGGCCTGGGCCATGTCCGAACCTTCGAATGGGCTCTCGGTGGTAATCATGGTTTGCAGTAAGCATCCGAAGCTATAGAGGTCGCTCGGCACAGTGGGCTGAGACCCCAGGAGAGTTTCCGGGGCCAGCCAGGCTGCTTGAGCACCATGCGTGGTGATGCAATCAGGGGGAATCAGCGCCGCGTTTGAGCCCAACCCCGCGAGTTTTACTGTGTCAAATTCATCCAAGAGGACGCAGCTCGGGGTCAGTCGGCCGTGTTGTATCCCAGCGTTGTGGCTGGCATGAAGCGCCTCAAGAATCCCTTGTCCGATCTGCAGAATCTGACCAGGGGGCAGGGGCTTGCCATCGCTCAAGATCTCCTCCAAAGTGGAGCCACGAACTAATTCCAATGCACCCCATACAAAATCTTCGGTTTCTCCAAAATCATGGATGCCTTGGATATTCTCGTGCCTCAGATCTTTGGCAGTCTGCAGCGCACCCAAGTACATTGTTCTCAATCTTGGGTCACCGCCTTGGAGAACCAGACTGACTTCTTCGTCAGTCTCTTTTTGTTTTGCAAGCCAGACCTCGCGGGATTCCTGGCTGCTGATCAGCCATTCGGTGTGGAATTGGCCAACATCGACTCTTGGTTCCAAGATGGTCCTGGTGTTGTTTAGCTTGTTGTCGAGACGGCTGATTTCCCACTCGGAAAAATCATTAGCCAAGTCTTCTCCTGATTCATGGCGTCGCTTGAGCTCATCAAGGCATTCGGCAAGTTCATCCAAGGTTGGGCGGTCGGTAGGGTCCTTGGCCAAACAAGCCATCATGAGCGCCCGCAGCTCTTCCGGAACTCGGCGACTCGTAGCGTGAGCGGCCAAGGGCAGTGGCTCTTCCTTGCGGATACGTGCCACTTCCGCAAAGCTCGAGATTCTGAGAGGAAGGTCACCTGTGAGCATTTCATAGAGGATGACGCCCAAAGCATAGACGTCAGACCCAGCGCCGTATTTTCCTCTGGTCTGCTCTGGAGCCAGATAGGCAGGTTTGCCCATGATCGTTGGCATTTGAGTGACCGGAAGGTTGTCATCCGCCAAGGGTTTGCCGATACCAAAATCAAGAAAACGGACGTGAACACTGCGGTCTTCATCGCGGATCGCCAAGATGTTCTCTGGGCACAGGTCGCGATGCAGAATGCTCTCTCGATGAATGTCACTGAGGCCGTGAACGATCTCACTTGCCAAGTGCA
>JAJRYU010000125.1 GCA_024275615.1 Planctomycetota bacterium | reverse complement strand
GGTCGATCATTGGCGACTGGTGGAGATTTTGATGGTAACGGCACGCCCGATATCATCATTGGTATCCCCATGGATAGGGTTCGCGCTGGCTTCAGCGGCAGCGTTGAAGTCCACCTCAAGCCTCTCACTGTCACTCCTTATTCTCTCAGTGCTCCCTATGCACCGCAAGTGCGTGGCGAAGCACCTCAAGACGGATTCGGCGTCGCCATGGGGAACATAGGGGATATCGATGGTGATGGCCTTTCGGACTTCTTCGTTACTGCCCCTTTCAACGATGACGCCGGGCCTGATTTTGGGAGCTGTCGCGTTTTATCCGGGAGAACTTTCGAAGAAATATACGGTTTTTCTGGATCAGAATCTGGCGCTCGATTTGGCTGGGCAGCAACACCCATTGATGACCTCAACGGCGATGGGTTCACAGACTTCGCCCTGGGCTCACCATTTGGAACTGGTGCAAACGGCAACTCAGGAGTCGTCCACGTTTTTTCCGGTATCGACGGTTCGACACTCCAAGTGCTTCCTGGCAACATCGCAGGAGATAGATTCGGTCGGGCGCTGGCCGCTGGTGATGTCAACGGCGACGGCATCAAAGACCTGATCGTCGGAGTGCCAGGAGCCAATACCACTGCGACCCAAGGTGGCAAGGTGCAGGTCTATTCTGGGGCTGACTACTCGTTACTTCACAGCTTCAGTGGAGCCAATGCCCATGGCCGTTTTGGAGGTGCTGTGGGCTTTGCTGGCGATGTGGACGCTGACGGTGTCGGTGACATCATTGTCGGTGCCCCTGGAGCCGATGTAAACGGGACCGATTCGGGGATCGCACAAGTTTTTTCTGGTGCAACGGGCGCAGTCTTGTGGACCGGAGCCAGCCCTGCCTCATTCTCGCAAATGGGAGCTTCGGTATGTGGCGTGGGTGATCAAAACGGAGATGGCTTTGATGACTTCTTGGTGGGCGCACCTGGTTCCATAGGGCTCGTCCAGCCTCAAGCGCAGGCGGTTGTCTATTCCGGCGCCACTGGAACATCTTTGAAGGTTCACTTGGGCGCGTCAGGCGGCAATCTCTTTGGTAGTGTCGCCGCATCCATTGGTGATTTTGATGGTGACGGCGTCAAGGACTACGCTGTGGGCACAGCCGTTGATTTTGGCTTCACTCAGGAGCAACTCGACTGGGTTGTCGTCTTTTCTGGCGTCGACGGTTCCTTCCTTGCCACCTCCAAAACAGACCCAAAACAGGTTAGACTGGGTGGTGCCTTCGCCGACGTTGGGAACATCGATGACACGGGCAGGGATCAGATGATCATTGGTGCCCGCGTTCGCATCAACAACCTCAAACGAGGACGCATTCGTGCATTCTCCTTCATTCCTTCTCTCTACCCGACACCGGCGACCGCCCTTGCTGACACGCCCCCGTTCTTGTACCAATCGGCTACTCATGACGAGACCCTGCGGCTCAGTTGGAATCCGCAACGCCGAGATACAGAATTGGTGGCCACTGTGGCATGCTATGGTGCTTCGGTGCAAGCGATGGGCGTCTACGCCGTGAGTCTTGCTCCGGCAGACACGCCTTCACCGTTTGGTTTTTCAATCGTTGTTGCTGTCGATCCTGTCAACCTGCTGCACGTTGGCTCACTCTTGTACAACGATTTCGGCCAAGTCGTTCAGCACGGCGTCGATCGACGCAATCCCTACTTGGCTGGAGTTGACCTCTACATTCAGTTTTTTGAAACGAGTCCACAACTACGTTCTTCGAACGGGCTAAAACTTCCAATAACGCCAATATTCTGATTCTGGATCTTTGGGAGCGAGACTTGTCGCCGCCCGTTGCGGCGTCAAGTTGTTCTTCAAATCCCTATTTTTCTGGATGTCCACGCGGCAGCGAATGAGGCAGCCTCGTCCCCAAACAACTGAGCGTGAGTTTTCTCCGTTCGGTCCCCGGGGCTGCCCTTTCGCTCC
>JAJRYU010000124.1 GCA_024275615.1 Planctomycetota bacterium | reverse complement strand
TTTTCATAAATAGCGACCTCTTCAACGTTGTCAGTCAACAGATACTGGAGGCGTGCAACGTTATCTTTGTTGTGCCAATCCGGAGCAGCGAGGGTTGTGGCGGCGAAGACGCCAGCACTATTGACTTGGGCACCAAGGGCTTCTTCTGAAGAAGCATAAAGCGAGAACCCCAGTGCAAGGAGTAGAAGCGTAATGATGACACTGACGGGTATGGCGAATTTAAGGCCAAGACCCATGCCGCGATTCGGGTGCGGCCGGTGAATTTCCTTGCCTTTGGCTCTGGGGCCATGGCCAGCTCGATTTTGACGTCTTGGCATGATGCTCTCTGCCTAAGGAAGAATTGACTGAACGCCCCAGCTCAGAATCAGAGCAAGGATTCCCGCAAGGACATCATCATAGACGACGCCGTATCCCCGCGTCCACTTTTCGACCCTCCGAATCGGACCGGGTTTCCACATATCGAACATACGAAAGAGGAGAAACCCCAAGAGCAAGGCCACGGGGCCCGGGGCCATTGGCCGCCAAACGGCAATCCAGAGCCCAGCAGCCTCGTCATAGACGAAGTCTTGGGGGTCTTTGCCTCCGGTCTGGGCCATGAATCGCCGGGCCAGGGGTGGCCCGGTCAAAGTGGCGAAGATGGCGAGAAAGCCGACGACAGGGGAATACCAGGGATCGGGAATAAACGCGACGATGAACAGGGCAACCATGGATCCGCAAGTTCCAGGCATGATCGGCGAGTTGCCGGAGCCGAACATCGTGCCTAAGAAACGGGTCATAGATTGTTGACTCCTGACCATGCCTGCGGGGGGCGAGGGCTAAATGTCCTTCGCCCCAAGATGTTGAGAGGCCTTAACGACATAAAGCCCGCCGGAATAGAGAGTGAGGATCACAGTCGTCCAGACCAAGACATGGCTCGAATAGTGGATCCAAGCAGGGGGAGAGGGTTGGGTGGCAATGACACCGATTAGCCAGCCGATGGCCAAACTCTGTACGACCATCTTGATCTTGCCAGCCATTTCGGCGCCGAAATCGATCCCTTGACTCTCCATGTATCCTCGAATTCCATTCACCAAGAACTCACGAAAGAGGACAACAACAACCATCCATGGGTGTAAATATTCCGTTGTGTCTGGAATTGAGGCCAAAAAAACCAAACAACTGCAAACGATGACTTTGTCGACAAAAGGATCGGCGATCCGACCGAAGGCCGTCACAGTGTTGTCGCGTCGGGCAATATATCCATCCAGTGCGTCACTGGCCGTGGCGGCAATGAAGAAAAACTCGGCGAGCCACGCAGCCGTGTTTCGCCAAGAGCTGACGTAGAAGTCTTCCTGGATCAAGAGCAAGAAAGCGAAGCAGACCATGGCCAGTAGGAGACGCACAAGTGTCACACGGTTGGCGAGATTAAACTTGGGGATCAGCACAGGCGACTTGCTCCACTCACATGGCCGTGCAGATCGTATGCTTCAGCGCGTTCTATCTTGACCTTGACGATGTCCCCCGCCTTGAGATTGGGACCACGCAAGAAAACTCTGCCATCGATTTCTGGTGCATCAGCTTGGCTGCGACCAATCGCGGTTTCCATGCCTTCCCCAGGATCTTCAACAAGGACTTCAATGTCTTGGCCAAGGAATCGTTGATTGCGCGATTTGGAAATTTCTTGTTGCAGGGTCATCAAGCGGTCGAGCCTTTCCGCTTTGACCTCTTCTGGCACGGCGTTGGGGAGATCAAATGCTGGGCTGCCATGTTCCGGAGAATAGGTGAATGCACCAAGCCTATCGAAACGATGACGTTTGACGAAAGCCATGAGATGTTCAAAATCGGCCTCAGTCTCTCCGGGAAAGCCGACGATCATGGTCGTGCGCAAAGTGATGTCACGACCATTTGACCTCAGTTTTTCGATCATGACTTCGACATCATCTTCTCTTGTCTTACGGCGCATTAATTCCAACATGTGGTTAGAACTGTGCTGCAGAGGAACGTCGATGTAAGGCAGAACTTTCTTCCCGTTGGCCAAGAGCTCGGTCAATTCATCAGACACTTCCGTGGGATAGGCATAGAGCAACCTGATCCATGAAATGCCATCAACTCCTTCAAGTCCCTTGAGGAGATCCGTGATTCTGAAGCGGCCATAGAGATCAACGCCGTACATCGTTGAATCTTGGGCGACGACATTGATTTCCTTGGTGCCCATTTGCCCAAGTCGCCGAGCCTTCTCTATCAGTTCTTCCATGGGCAGGCTCATCAAGCGGCCACGGATTTTTGGGATGACGCAGAAACTGCAGGTGTGGTTGCACCCTTCAGCGATCTTCAAATATGAAAAGTGGGCGGGGGTAAGCCGGGCTTGAATGAACCTGCCTGGGGTTACGAATCCGGGGGTGCTGATTTCTGCCGGCGGGAGGTACTCGTCGACGTATTCGTTTATGCGCTTGTATTCTGCGAAGTTTATGAGGCGATCGACCTCGGGTACTTCGGCAAGGAGCTGGTCGCGATAGTTGCCAACCATGCAGCCGGTAACAAAGAGGGCCTTCAAGCCTGACTGTTTCAGCTTTGCAGCTTCCTTGATGGTCTTAAGGGATTCATCGCGAGCGGACCCCAAGAAACCGCAGGTGTTGATGACCACAACTTCAGCGTCGGCCGGGTCGGCGACCATTTGAGCGTTGTGAGTCAGCAAGTCTGACACAATGCTCTCCGAGTCAACCAAGTTCTTGGGACAGCCCAAGCTTATCAGTGAGATCCTGCGGTTTCTCAACGTCGACTACATCCTGCCAGTTCGCCAATCTTCGTAATTGACGAGAATCTCGTGACTTCCGCTGCCAGAGTAGGGCCCAACGAGGCCTTCTGCTTCCATGCGTTCAATAACGGCGGCGGCTTGGGCAAAGTCTATGCTCAGATTTCGTTGCAAGAAAGAGATTCGACAACTGTCGTGCTCCAAACAGAGGCTCACAGCGTTGTGGTAGAATTCCGCTGCCAAGGCCTCAAAGGGAGATTCAAGGGCACCTGCTTGGACCTGAAGAGGCCGAGGAAACTCCTCTGGTTCTTGGGATTCTTCCAGAACCTGGGATTACAACGGGGTTTCGGGCTCTGATGTCTTTTCCAAATTGGGTTCAGATTCCGTGGGCAGGAATTCTTCTTCGTCGTCAAGGTCGAATTCGGGGTGTAAAGAACCGGGATCCACCTCACTCTCATCCGCAGAATCTTCCTCAAGAACCTGGATATTTGTGCCTTCTTTCGACGTGATTTCTTGATCGGTTTCCTCAATTTCGGCATTGATCGCCAAATCTGCTCCTTCGGCCACCGGTTCAGTTTCCTCAATCTCTTCATCAATCCAGTCGATGTCGTCATCGACACCTCTTGCTTCTTGTGGAACTTCAATCTCTGAAGCCGCGACTGTTGTGTTTTCTGCAACATCTTGAAAAGCCGGGCGGGGAGGGGTCGAGTCTTCACCCCAAGGAGCCCAATCGTCGTCGTCAACCGATGCCCGCGCAGGAAGGGCAACCTGGGATTCCTTTTCTTTGGCTTCAGAGACAGCAGGGGACTTCCCATAGCGCTCTAACTCAGATGCTTCGGGAATGTCATCATTTGAGGGGGCTTCTTCTTCCTCTGGCAAGCTCGCTGACTCAGTTGCGGTGACACCATCCAAGGTAGGTGCCAACATCTCCCAATGGGCAGATTCGCCATCATCTTCAAAGAGCAAATGCTGGATTTCAACTTCTTCTGGTTCATCAACAAGGTCGCCATCCAGTTGCTCAATTTCGTCCTCATCGAAAGAAACTGGTGGCGAAGTCTCATAGTTGACTTCATCCAGACCGACGACACGGTCTTCTGCCTCAACCTGTTTGTTAGCGTAGTCTTCAACGGCGTAGACTGGATTCTCGTCTTCTTCGAACAAGTCATCCAGGTCGGCATCGAGAAGAGCCTGTGTGTCTACGCCGAACTCCGGTGGATCTTGCGCAAGGGTCTCGTCTTGAGTCTCTGAATATTCTTCGTCCTCGAACTCATCTTCTGAGAGGGTGGCCTCTTCTTCCAATTCAAGTTCGTCCGACTCCTCGTCGTCCTCTTCATCTTCTTCGTATTCTTGTTCGAAGAGTTCTTCCTCTTCCTCTTCTAATTCGTCGTCATACTCATCGTCTTCTGTTTCAATTTCGAGGGTTGTTTCTTCTTCTTCAAGAGCATTCTCGTCTTCTTCGAATTCTAATTCTTCCTCGTCATCGAATTCTTGCTCTTCCAACTCTTCTGCGTCGATGAGTTCGTCATCGTCCAGAAGGTCATCAGCAGCGAGATTGAACTCGTCGTCATCAAGATCCGTCGCAAGGTCTTGAGGAAAGTCTTCGTTGTTCTTGTCATCAGAGTCAGAGGAAGTCAGAGATTCTTCCAAGTCGTCTTCTTCGGCATGGTCTAGTTCCGCCGCATCTTCGACAGATGTCATAACGCCAAACAGATCGACGTCACTGTCTTCAGAAACGGTGGTCGACCAATCGAGTTGAGGGACTGGATTCAGAGGATCCTCGTCGTCATCGTCATCGTCATCGATGAGGAAAGACCTCAATTCCTCATCTTCCTCAATGAGTGGGAGCGCGGCCTCGCTTATCACTGCTGCCTGCTCAATTTGAGTCTCGGTGGGGACTGAGCTTTCGCCGCTGAGAACTTGGATCGGTATTTCATCCGTGTCTGTCTTTTCCAGGGCCTCGGCATCGGAGGTCGGCTGAGGGATGACAACGCTGTGGTCCGTTGCCATCGGCCCCAAATCGTCGACCACAGATTTTCCCGTACCAAGCGTGGCGATTTCAGAGCCCATCTCCATGAGCTCCGCCGTCGCGTCCAGTGAAATGGGGGCACCAAGCTCAAAGCTCGGAGCGGTCGATTGTCTTTCGACTCTTCCCTTCTTCGTCATTGTCTTAAGTTCGTTTTCCTGGACCTCGGGAGTTTCGTCGCCCATGCCGACGGCGAAGGCAGGGGCCGCGGGTTGGTTGGTCACAAACCGCCGCAATTCATCAAAGAAGAACCAATCTCTCGCCATGAACATGCCAAAAAAGACCAAACCTATGGCCAAGAGGTAAGCCAAGGAACGGGGCAGGTACATCTCGTATCCGTCACGGAGCATTTCGCCAAAGAGCCCACCCCAAACGGAGCTTCCTCCTTCGATGAGTGCGACGAGGCTGGACAAGGCAAGTATCAAGAGCGGTAGGCCGATTGCTCGCCTGGGTAACTGCTGCAGTTTCTTTTTCATCCACAACAAAAGAAACAGGCCACAAAAACAGCTGGCCAAGAGATAGGCGCCCGCCAGTCCCAAGGAACGGGCTGGAATCAGAGCCATGTCTAGCAGAGCGTTTTCGTGGGGAAGGGTCATGGCGGCACCTCCTTCTCGGAGGTGTGTCGCAACCAAGAAGATCAAGTAGGTCGTGCAAATGCCAAAACCGGCCAGAGTGGTCCATTCCGACGCCTCGGCGGATCGATCGCCGCTTTGTTCTGGGCTCGTCATGATTTCATCTCCTCAAAATCGCCTTGTTCAAATCAGGCGCCTTGTTGCTTTTCCCAATCTTCCAGAGTCAGCATGACTTCGCGGGCTTTGCTACCCTTGAAGTTGCCAACGATCCCGTCCTCGGCCATAAAATCCACCAGCCGAGCCGCTCGGGTATAACCCACACCCAGCTTGCGTTGTAACATCGACACCGATCCGCGCTGGCTTGCTAGGACGGCCCTCACGGCGTCGTTGTATAGGGCATCCCGATCTTGGAATCCCTCTTCGTTTGTAGTCGACGACGTGGGTACTTGAGTGAGTTCCCGACTGTATTCAGGTTGCGCCACTTCCTTGATGTAACGGACGAGTGATTTGATCTCGTCGTCGCTGACCAGAGCTGCCTGACATCGCACTGGACCACCGCCAGAGCGGGGCGACATGAAGAGCATGTCCCCGCGTCCCAAGAGTCGTTCAGCACCCATTTGATCAAGGATCGTTCGGGAGTCGATCTTACTGGCTGTACGGAACGAAAGACGTGACGGCATGTTCGACTTGATGAGTCCGGTGATGACATCGACACTGGGACGCTGGGTGGCGAGGATGACGTGGATGCCAACAGCGCGAGACTTTTGTGCCAAACGACAAATGCTCTGTTCGACCTCCTTGGCCGAGGTCATCATTAAGTCAGCCAACTCGTCGACGATAAGAACGACGTAGGGCAAGTGCTTTTGCATCTTCTCGATTTCTTCCATCGTGAAGTGCTCCGAGACTCGTTCCTCGAGTTCTTCCGGATCCAGGCTGTTGTAGCCTTTGATGTCTCTCACCCCAGCTGCTGATAGCAGTTCATAGCGGTGCTCCATTTCATTGACGGCCCATTCGAGAATCTTGGGGGCCTTTTTCATGTCAGTCACAACGGGAGTCAAGAGATGTGGTACGTCTCGAAAAGCCTGGAGTTCAACCATCTTGGGATCAATGAGAATGAGTCGGACTTCTTCGGGATACTTGGTCAGCAGCAGACTCGCGATGATACTGTTGATGCACACCGACTTGCCAGCACCGGTTTGGCCTGCAATCAACAGGTGAGGCATGGAGGTGAGGTCTTCAATGAGGGCATCGCCTGCGGCGTTCATGCCCAGAAGAAGTGGGATGTTGTAGTGCTGGCTGCGTAGGGCTTCGCTGCATGCGAGTGTCTTCAAGAAGACAGTTTCCCGAGTCTCATTCGGTACTTCGATACCAACGGCTGCCTTACCAGGGATCGGTGCGACAATGCGGATCGTCTTGGCCTTCAGAGCCAGGGAAATATCATCTGGCAAAGAAGTAATCCGTTTGACCTTTGTTCCTGCTGCCAACTCCAATTCGTAGACCGTGATCGTAGGCCCTCTTGAGATCTCAACGACCTGAGCGCTAATGCCAAAAGTCTCCAAGGTCTCTTCTAACTTTCGAGCCTTGCGCCGGATCTCCCCGTCTCTTTCTTCAACATCCAATACAACAGGGTCTTCTAAGAGACTGAGCGGCGGCAGTTCGTAGGTTTCCTTGCCTTCCAGGTGTTTCTCTCTGGAAAGCATGAGAATCTCGACGCCCTCGCCGATGTTGTTGGCGCCACCCCTGCGAATTATGGGGTCGGTCCTAATGATCTCTTCTTCTTGGTCTTCCTCGTCTTCTTCTTCGCCATATTCTTCTTCCAACCACGCATCTTCTGTTTCTGGGTCTTCGGTTAGGTCTTCATCGAGCAAAGACAGAGAGTCTTCTCCTTCGACCTCGCCCTCATACAGAAAGTCGTCATCTGTTTCACCGTCAACGATGTCTTCCAGAACCATTTCTGGTTCGTCCATGTCAACAAGGCCCTCATTCTCGTCTTCTTCCACCAACTCCTCTGCGATTTCTTCTTGGGCTTTTTTCTTGGCCTTTTTCTTGGGGCCTGATTTCTTCTTGGTTTTCTTCTTAGCGGTTTTCACAGCAGCTTCACTTGCAGCTCCGGAATTTCCAGCGAAAGCAAAGGTTGGCAACTTGAGACGAGAAAGTGAGCCGCTGAAGAGCGCCGGAACACCCAGTGCAAGATCAATTAAGAAACGGTCTGTCGCCAGAACCAAACTGGCGCAGGCCAGCAACAAGAGGATCAAAGTGGCGCCAAATCCGCCGAACCAGTGGAGAATGAGAATAGAACATTGGTCGCCTGCGACGCCCCCCAGGGGATAGGGACTGTTGCCGTATCCAGCCATCGGGTCAAAGGCCTGAAGACTTGTGGAGAGGACAATCGTGAAAACTAGTGCCCCGATACACTTCAAGAAAGGCGAGGAGATTTCTCGGGAAATAAGAACGGAGTAGCCAATGAACATCCCGAAGAAAGACAATGCGAATGCGCCAGCACCGAACGTCTTCAGCAAAGATCCAGCGATTGACTGGCCAAGGGAACCGCAGAGGTTGGCAAATGGGGGATAGGCCCCCTCGGGAGAGATCCCGTCGAAGGATACAAAACTGACCGACAAGAACAGCGACAATGCGAACAATGCTGCTGCTGTCAGGCCTCTTTTTGCAGCCATGTGTTCCTCCCTGATTTCGTCCACAACATTCATTCCTTCGTTGCTTGCCTCACTGAACCGCCGATCGACGAGACGCGGACGCATTTTCGTATCGATGCGAGCCCGGGCCAATCGTCACATCGATTGCTATATTCAGACACCGGTGTGTCCAAACCCCCCAGCTCCCCGCTCGCTCTCTGACAATTCTTCGGCCACGACAAAGTGTGCTTGGCAAATGGGCGCAAACACCAGTTGGGCAATACGCTCGCCCCTCTTAATGACAAAAGGTTCATCCTTGAGGGTTGTGAGGATCACGCCGATTTCACCGCGATAATCCGCGTCGATGGTGCCGGGGCCATTGACCAAGGCGACGCCGTGTTTCAGGGCCAAGCCGCTCCTGGCCCGTACTTGGGCTTCGATCCCGAGAGGCAAAGCCAAAGAAATTCCCGTGGGTACCAAGGTGATTTCCCCTCGGCGGAGGGTGATGTTCTCGGTGTTCGCCGCATGCAAATCGACCCCGCTTGAGCCCGCCGTGGCGTACTTTGGGTAGGGAAGATCCTGCGTTTGAGCAGACTTCTTAATAGGAATCTCGACCCCGGTTGGGGCAGACGGAATTTTCTTGGCCGGGTTTAGAACCGGATTCTCTTTCATGATGCTGGCGATGGTACCTTTGGGAGGAGACGGTGGCGGGTCACCGGGCCTGGTGGCTGATCTCTTCTGCTTTTGTGACCAAAAGCAGGGCGAGACCAGCTTTGTCTACCGTCCTTGGTGCGCTGATCCCCTGGTGATCTATGAGGCGAAACGAACTGTTTTCGGCGCCGAAGTTCTCTGGCCCGTTAAGGACGATGAGATCGAGGTTCTTTTGTTTGAGCTTCCTTTTGCCATGAAGTTCCGCATTTGCCACCTCAAGAGCGAAACCGATCAGGATTTGCGTTGTCTTTTTGCGCCCTAGATCCGCCAGGATGTCCTGGGTACGGACCAAATCCAATTGAAAGGGACCGGGGGCTTTCTTCATTTTGCCATCATAGCGGGTTGCCGGACGGTAATCTGCGACGGCAGCCGTCATGATTACAGCGTCGACTTGGTCGAAGACTTCTAACGCTGCTTGGTGCATTTCCGCAGCCGACGTGATCGCGATGAATCGGATCCCCTCAGGAGGTGAAATGTTGACGGGGCCGCTGATCAAGACCACTTCATGACCTCGTTCATGGGCAGTTTGAGCAAGGGCATAACCCGTCTTGCCTGAGGATAAATTGGATAGGAAGCGGACTTGATCGATCATCTCGCGCGTCGGTCCGGCAGTCACGAGGATCTTCATGGTGTTGCGAGCTTTAAGGCGTCCATGATATCGCAAACATCTGCCAGACGTCCCGGGCCCTGTTCGCCACACGCAAGGTCACCTGTTGCTGGAGCGATCATGTGCCAGCCCAAGTCTTGGAGTATCTTGCAGTTTTTTTGAACCACAGGGTTCTTCCACATGCGCCAATTCATGGCTGGGGCGAAACAGCACGGCCCGGAAAATGCTAGGGCCGTCGTCACCAAGATGTTGTCAGCGATACCGTGAGCAAGCTTGCCGATGGTGCCGGCGGTTGCCGGCGCTACCAAAAGAGCATCCCCAGTTTGAGCCATGCGAATGTGATCGTGATCCATGGATTCGGCAAGAGCCCACATGTCGTGATAGACGACCTCTAAACTCATGGCTTGGAATGTGACAGGGGAGATGAGTTTCGTGGCATGGGGCGTCATCACGACACTCACGCGATCACCCATCTTACGGAGGGCTGAAGTGATGTCGAGGCCCCGATGCAGGGCGATCGAAGCGGTGACGCCGAGAATGACGTGTCTACTACTCATACCCAGATGACCTCAAGGAGAGAGGCCGGCTGAGCCTTAGCAGCTCAACCAGCCCAATTGCTAGCAAAATATCTGGCGCCGTTAGGTACTGCGTTCCTTGGCGAGCGCCGACATGATTCGTCTTGCGAGTTCGTCTTCAGCAGACGTGTCTGTGGGCACTTCGGCCTGTGGCACATGTGGCTGGGGATTGAGGCGCTCGATCTCCTTGCGGATCTCTTCGCGGTTCTCCTCGTTATCAGCGATCAACTCGATCTTCCCTTGCTCAATTTCGGCGACCGCGACGTCGATAGGATTCTTAAAGTCACCTTCGACAAGTCGTTTGGCTCCACGATTGAGTTCGCGAATGCGTTTTTGAATCAAGACGGTTGTCCGAAAGACACCGCCCACTTTCTCATAGAGACTTTCCAGCCTGCCCTGGTCAATCATGCCGGTTTCCTCTTTCCTAACGTCAAGCTGCCTCAGGCGTCTTCCGCCAAAAGCAACTCATTGATGGTTTGAATAGCAACACTGAGATCGTCGTTGACGACCACATGGTCATATCTGTCCTGTTGTGAGAGTTCCCAGCGGGCTGTTTCCAAGCGCCGCTCGATCGTCTCATCGTTTTCGCTCCCACGGGAGCGCAGCCTCTTCTCAAGAACTTCGAAGCGCGGAGGCGCGACAAAGATACTTGTTGAATCTAATGTCGTTTGCAAATCAAGGAATCCTTGGACGTCGATGTCCAAGATTGCGATCTTCCCATTCTCAACTAACTTTTCTACTTCGGCTTCCAAGGTGCCATAGCGGCTTGAACCGTGAACTGTGGCGTATTCAAGGAAGTCATGTGCTTCGATGCGCGCGTCAAATTCTTGTTCGGACAAGAAATGATAGTGCACACCATCGATCTCACCGTCACGGGGTTG
Source organism: Planctomycetota bacterium (assembly GCA_024275615.1). Lineage (GTDB taxonomy): Bacteria > Planctomycetota > DRQF01 > S139-23. The sequence goes on along the minus strand of JAJRYU010000124.1, from coordinate 277 downwards.
CCGTGTCGTGGCGGAGACGCTCAACGCGAACCGGTCATCTGTCAAGAGCTTTGCGATAATCGTGCTCTTGCCAACTCCAGATGGGCCAGACAAGATGGTCAGCATGCCTTTGCGCGTAATCAATCCTCTCATTCAATGTTGTGCGATTGCTCTCGCAAACGCTCCAAGTCCGTCTTGATTTCGATCACGCAACGAGCGATTTCACTATCGGAGGCTTTGGAGGCCACCGTGTTTGTTTCGCGCAGCAACTCTTGGAGCAAGAAGTCGAGTTTGCGCC
>JAJRYU010000123.1 GCA_024275615.1 Planctomycetota bacterium | reverse complement strand
GACGACCCTTGCCTGCCACATACTCAATGGTCTGAATGACTGCGTCGCTCTCCATGAACCGATGGAAGTTCGTGACTTGATGCGCGAACCCAATGCGAAAAAGCGCCTTCAACTCATCCACACTTTCCTCCATGAAAACCGTCGATTGATCGCACGGAGAGGGCGTGCGCTGTCGATTCACCGGGACGGCAAAGTGCCCCAGGATCCAATAGCCGAGCATAGAGACAGTTCAGGATCTCGCCGAATTGAAATCAGCCGCGGTGAAATTGAAATTGAGGGGCCTTTCTCGAAGAACGGTCTCCTCATCATCAAGCATCCGGCTTTGTTCAGTGGCTTGTTGCCACTCCTGTTGACCGAATTCCAAGTCTTTGCAACCATCAGAAATCCCGTTTCGGTGCTGGGCTCATGGATGACAATGCCATTCAGCGTGCACGATGGACATGTTCCGGCCGCAGAGAGTGTCAACTCCGATTTGAAAAACTCACTGGCAGCAAGAAAGAACCTGTTGGATCGTCAGTTGTACCTGCTTTCTTGGTTTTTTGAACAATACCGGCGCCACTTGCCTCCCGAGGCAATCATTCGCTATGAAGACGTTGTCTCATCCTCGGGACGAGCTTTGGCCGTCATCACGCCTGAGGCCAAGAATCTCGATACACCGCTGAAGAGTCGCAACAAGAACAAGATCTATGACTTCGATGCCATGAAAAAAGTCGGTGATGCACTCCTTGATTCCGACGGTGCCTATTGGGATTTCTATAGCAAAGACGATGTGCGACGGGTGCTTGAACAACCAAGTTCCTAACCCTGCGTATTGAGGATCTCTAGAAAAGCACTTCGCTCACCAATGATACCGTGCTTTCTTGCCGTCTTCTCACCGGCACCGAGGAAAACTCGCCTTTCTGTTTGCGACATGGCCAAGACAGCGTTGCATGCTCGATGCAGATCTCTGACCGCGAGTCTCGGCTGGAGACAGTTGGTGCCGTCGTGGCAAAAAACACGATTTCCGTGGCAGTCAGGGCAAATGACAAAGGTTGATAGGAACATCGCTTCGAGGGGCGGGAGGTAAAAACCCTCGGTCGGATCCGGAAGAAAAACTGCGACCTTGGCTTCGGACAATCGGCGTAGAAACTCAGCTCTCGATACGTTGCGATCAAGAAGATCAACGGCAACATTTGATTTCCTCAATCTTCGGCACAGTTGCTGTGCCATAGGTAGCTGCTTGATACCGACAATCATGACGTCTTGCGTCCGTTCGTCCTCCGCAACCCCATGCGGAAAAACGCTGTAATCAAGTCCATTGGCAATCGTCACGACTGGCCCATTGGCCCGCCCTGAAGAGACGATGGCGTCAGCTACCTCTTGGCTCACGCAAACACGTGTCGCAGGGTGCTCAAGAAATGAAAATCGACAGTCGGATGGATCGGCATGACGAATATGTTGAATTAGATTGATTACCGGACAAGGAGGATGGCGTCGCTGACTCTCGGGAAGGGCTAACCAGTCCTGGCCTGCGAAGAAGAGAACGTCCGCTGACTCAGGGACAAAGCGGTCAACAAAACAAACGCTGTTTTCATCGCGATCTTGAAGCCAAGGATTTCGATCGGACAAATCGGACGACTTAGTAAAAAAGACCTTCGGCTGAAAGGACTCGCTCGTCTTCGCATGACAGAAATAATCATAGACCTTGAGATGGCCACCGCTGAAGTTCAAGAACTCCCGGTAAAACAAAACCGTTTTGGGCATGTCGTATTGTACCGCGTTGATCGTAACTGCGAAACCATCGAGATGTGACCGAAAGTTGTGATCGGGTCGGACCCGCAAGACGACATGTCCTGTCGATCGCCAAGGCTCGGATTTAGGAGTAGATTTCCTAGGTCAGCCAACGCGATAACGTCCGGCGTTCCTCTCCTAACATCAAATTCAACCATGCTCTAGCAGGTGAACTACAGGCATGTTCAGTCGCCGAACCGAAGACTTTCGCGTAAGGAATAGCGATGTTCTCATCAACGCCCAAGAACCTGAAAACCATTCTCAGAGTGTCTACATGCTGGCACTTCATCTGTTCCGACGAAAGACAAAGGACTTGCGATTTCGGGAAGAACTTGTAGAGATTCTTCATCTGCTTCGAATAACGACTGCGGTCGACATAAGAATAGACTCTCAGCTTTGACGATTCCGATAGATCGCGTCTGTGCCACCATAGTCGCAAGGGCTCTAAGACTAGTGCCGCTAGCAGCGAACGTCGCTCACCGCCACGGTGTTTTTCCATCGCATGTTGAGATACAGCTCTGTCCACGGGATCGCGCAGCAGCACGATCAACTTCAAGCGCGGATTGTAGCGGGCAAGAAGAGGCGCAATTCTTGGCCAATACAGGTAGATGGGTGTCGCCTCCCCCACCACAGTCTCGCTCTGATAGTGATCAAAAAAAGGCCTTTGTAATGCATTTACTTCGTCGACAGAAGCAAAGCCAGTCAGCAAGGGCCCATCGAACAAGTGTGTTTCTTTGACCCGGGACAGGCATACATCAGGGTGTTGAGACAGGAAGCGCGATAGAGCCGTCGTGCCGCATTTTTGGGCACCCACGATCATGAAGTCCAAGACTGGTTTATTAAGTAGGAACTGGCCCTGGGGCGTTCCTGTTGGCACCTGCCGATCTCGCATAATATCTAAATGCTACGCCATCATGTCTCCAAAGTCAAAGCGGTCCCCCGCTTATCTACTAGATGATGTCGATGGGGATGTTCTTCGGGACAGCACCCATTTCTTGGCCTTCGGCAAAGAGCAAAGCGATGGCTGAGCGCGTGGCTTTCGACATCGACCGTGTTTCCTCGTTCACATACATGTCCAAGTAGCGCTTTCCTTCCTCAAAGTCGAGGCCGGGGCAACGCTGTTGGGTCCATGCGAGGGCTTCGTCTCGGTGCTCAAGGGCCAACTCGATGCTTTTGCGACAATCGTCAGCACACGCTTGCATGAGTTCAGGGCCCAGGTCGCGGCGAACAGCATTGCCTCCCAAAGGAAGAGGGAGTTGGTGCCGCCCGTACCACCATTCGCCTAGGTCGAGGATCTTCTTCAGGCCCAAGTCTTGCCACGTCAATTGGCCTTCATGAATCAGAAGACCAGCGGCGGCATCACCTCGTGCTACCGCGGGCCCGACTTCTTTGAAGTTCATTTCAAGGGCTTCACAGGTTGGCAGAGCAAGACGCATGGCCAAGTAAGCTGTTGTCATCTTGCCAGGGATGGCAATCTTGGCACCGAGGAGATCAGAGAGCTCTATCCCTTCCTTGCCAACCAAGACAGGACCGTAGTTATCGCCAATACTCGCCCCACTTCCGAGAATAGCGTAGTCGCGGCATAGCTCGGGGTAGGCACCAAAGGAAATGGCAGTAATCTCGTAAGTTCCCTTGCGGGCTTCTCGATTCAGGACTTCGATATCTTCCGCCAACAAGGTGTAGACCCGTTTTCCGGTGTCAAGCCGTTGGGTGGCAATCGCCCAGAACATGAAGACGTCGTCGGTATCAGGGCTGTGTGCAATCGTAAGGTTCGTCATGACAATTAGGCGACCACGGAAGAACCACCGTCAATGACGATGGTTTGGCCATGGATCTGCGTGGCGTAGCGACTGCAAAGAAACATGACGGAATTGGCCACATCCAAAGGTGTCGTGAGCCGCCCGGACGGCGTTTTGGCCAGGCCTTCACCAAGCATCTCTTCGCGATTCGGGAAGTGAGTCAGAGCTTCTGTATCAACGACTCCGGCAGAAACGGCGTTGACGTTGATCCCAAGGGGAGCAAGTTCGTACATCAAGTGCCTCACCATACTCTCCAAGGCTCCCTTGGAAGCGCCCACGGCAAAATAGTTGGGTAAGGCTCGCGTCGCGCCCAAGGACGAAACGGCGACAATCTTGCCTGGCCTTCCTTCTGGCATGAGAGCCACAGCGCCTTGAGACAAGGGCAAAATGGCGCCCGCATTGATGTCCATGGTCCAATGGAGGTGCTTCCAAGTCATTTCCATCGCTGGTTTCAGAACACCGGATGCAGCATTGGAAATAAGAACGTTCAGCTCACCCCAAGCTTCACGAATCTGGTCGTACATGCGCTGGACCTTGGCAGGATCAGCGACATTACCTTTGACTGCAATGTGGCCTTCGCCAAACTCATTCAGTTCGTTGATGGTCTCCTGGGCAGCTTCCCGATTGCGCAAGAAATTGACGGCGACGGTGGCTCCGCTCTTGGCAAATTCAAGCGCAATCGCTCGGCCAATACCACGCGTGCCCCCTGTCACAAAAACTTTGGTCCCGGTGAAGTCCAGGCGCGCGGTCATTTTGCCGTGCTCGGTCATCTTTCAGCTCCCAGAAGTGAAGGTGTGGATTCTATGGGCCCTGAGGGCCTTATCAACCACTCCTTCCGGTCTCTGTGCATTTGTCGCCCTCGAAACCAGGAAATCACTGCAAATGTTGCTTCAAGTAAGGCTCAAGGCCCTCCCTGATCCACAAGGGTATCTCCATGGGCGCAAAGCTCTTCATGTCCACGAGAACCGTTTTCACCTGGGAAAGGGCGTGGCGGGATCCGTCTTTTCCGATGGATCCTGCATACTCCAAAGTCATGGACTTGGTCCCAAGCTGGATCAAAGACAAGCTGATATAGATCTCAACACCATAGGGAAACGGCTTGTTGTACTCAGCGTTCAGACTGACCACTGGGAATCCCAGCCCTTTTTTCGCCAAGAAGTCGGCGTAAGGCATGGCCATCGCTTCGCCCATGAAGGCTTCAAACGCCTGGTGCAGGTAATGAAAGAGATTGGGGTAGTAGAGAATACCGGCCAGATCGACATCGCCAAATGCCACAGGTCGGTGCCAAACAAATGACTTGCTCATACTTCAGCGCGACTCCTTGAACAGGGGCAAGAGGTCCTTAAATTCAGAACGATCACAGCGACCCAACCACTCAAAAATCTGGCCTTCTGCTGTTGCCGTCCGTGTTCCTGATTGGGACATACGTTTCAAGCCCAACCTGGCTGTATGCGCCAATCTTGCAGAAACCGCATCTTCGACAGCAACCACGTCATAACCATGATCGATGCCATCGAGCGCCGTTTGCATGACACAGATATGAGCTTCAATGCCACAAAGAACAAGAGCTGTCCGTTCGGTCGCGCGAAGCTTATCGACGAATCTCTGTTCGCCGAAGCAAGAAAACGTCGTTTTCTCGATAACGTCGTGTTTCGCTGCCGCCGACACAGTGGGGATCGTATGCCCTAGGCCTTTGACATATTGTTCGGTGACAATTATGGGCACGCCTAAGGCTTGGGCCCCATTCATCAGCAACTCAATCCTCTTGGCGACCAGGGCCTTGTCCTGCATCAGGCCAAAGAGCTTTTCTTGGACGTCGATGACCACCAAGACAGAATCCTTCGCTTGTGTCAGCAATCCATGGGGTTGACTGTTCAACTGCTCGATCTCCGCTCATAATGGTGCCGGTCGGCGACTTTTGCTTTTAAAGGAGTTCTATCGAAAATGGCCAAACTCACGAACGAACTTTCCTGGTCCCGTACCCGAATGTCCACTCTCAAGACCTGTCGGCGCCAGTATTATTACCAGTACTATCAGAAATGGGGTGGCTGGGGGTGGGATGCGCCCGAAGAGTCGCGCCAAGCGTATTTTTTTTCAAAAATGACAAATTTGCCCATGCTCGTCGGCCACGCCGTTCATGAGACTATTAAGCGTGTGCTCACCGACCTTCGAGATTTCAACGAAGTGCGGCTTGAAGACCCGGGGCTCTATTTGCGCAAGAACTTCCTGACCAAGACCTGGAAAGACGCCGAACAGGAACTGTGGCGCAAGAGCGTCAAGAATCACCCTCCAGTCTTTGAGCTCTACTATCAGCGTCAACCGAGCCCAGCAGCTCTCAAACAAATGGGTGCCAATGCGGCTGAGGCCATCGCAACGTTCTTGGGAAGCGACTTCTACATCGAACTTATGAAAGACAACAAGAGTGATTGGCTGGCCGTGGACCCAGAGCCTTCATTTGACGAATCCACCAAACTCAAACTAAAGGGTAGAACTATTTGGGCTCTCCCTGACTTCGCACGAAGAAAAGACGGCAAGTGCGAGATTTGGGATTGGAAGACCGGGCGTAAGAACGAGCACGACGAGTTGCAACTTCTGTCTTATGCTCTCTATGCTCGGGACACCTGGGGCTTCACCCCCGAAGATATACGGGTTTTTGGCTACTACTTAAAAAACAACGAAATTGTCGAGTATCCCTGCAACGGCGAAAGGATGGAGTTTATCGAGGCAGAAATTGACCGCAATTTCGAAACCCTACAAGGATTGCTCACGGACATTCCAGGCAACGTGCCCAAGGACAAGAACGAAGCCTTCCCTATGATCGAGGATCTTTCCACTTGCGATCAATGCTTCTATCGGCAGCTTTGTGACCGTTAAGGGTCCGCACGAGAATAACTTCCTGTTTTGGCCCAATATTTGGGTCAGATTTGATCTGGGCGATTGAGCGGGAACCGCAGCATACTCACTGTATTCGAGGATTCACGAGATTGAGCACGGATCGAAAATGGCCTGAAGATAGGAGTCAAAACGGGGAGTGACTTCTGCGTGGGCCCTAAGGACCAACGACCGTTTTCTGGGGCATGCGCTTCTTGGACTCGTAGCGACGCAACTTGTTGTAGAGCGTCTTGACATCGATTCCCAAGCTCTTGGCACTACGCGTGCGGTTCCAGCCGTGATGTTCAAGGACGCGATAGATGTGCTCTTCTTCCACGTCAGCAAGCGGCCTTATGAAATCAGAGGAAACCGATGAACCCCGCAGAAGTGTGGTAACAGCCTGGGGTGAAAGAATGCTGTTCGCAAACTTGAGTTGAGCTCGATCAAGGAAGTTGAGGAGTTCGGTCTCTTCCCCGGGCCATGGCCAGTTGCGCAAGATTTCGAGGGCATCTTCACCGATAATTGGGCTATTCCGACGGGATTGAAAACGAAGCTCAACCATGCGGGCGATGTCGTCGGGACGATCTCCCAGGGGAGCAATTTCGAAGCTCTCCAGACCGTTCAGATTAGCTTGAGATCCACGAATCGTTCCCAAGATTAGCTTCGGCACAACGCCACCGCTCAGACGCTTGTCAACCAAGGTCTGAATCGAGGTCATGGACGTGGCACAGAGGAACTGAGCATTGTCGACAAAAATGCTGCTGTGACGGATGCTGTCGCGCGCGGTTATGGCATCGTTCGATGTCGAAAGTTCCAGGAGAATGCTCACCAAACG
>JAJRYU010000122.1 GCA_024275615.1 Planctomycetota bacterium | reverse complement strand
TAGGACTTGTTGCAGGTCATTGCCAGAGAATCCAGAAGGAAGGGTGAGCTTGAAGCCAGATGGCGTCACCAACTCGATTGAAGAGCGGTGAGAGGGAACTGGGCGTTGGGGCGTTTTGACCTCGACAAAGTTCTGCTTCTTTTGCCTTTGTGGTTTGCGCCTGGAACGGCCAGTCTTTCTGATCCAGTAGTTGAGAGTGCTGAGAGCGATGGCCTCCCGGCGGCAGAAAGCTGCTTGGCTAAGCCCGCTACGCTTCCAGTTGGTAATCATCTTCTTGGCGATCTCGGCGGTCCAGCGAGGGTTCGTGATGGGTTGCTCGGGGCTTGGGTTTGTTTCCAGCATGGAGATCTCCTTGGTTCGTGACGAAAGGAGTCTTCCAAGGAGTCAGGGTGAGCGTCAATGGGCGGGTGGTTGACCGGTTACTCTTGAAGGAGAAGACCGTTGAGGCGATCTTGGCCGCAACTCACTCAGTACGCGATAAGAGGGAACAAGTGCTGAGGACATCGATGGCCAAATCGATTCGAGAATGGCCCCTTCCCATTGCGCTTGGTGATTGGGCCGATTTCTATCTAGTTGACTATCGCATTGGTTTGGTGGCTCTGAATTCGAACGCTTCGAAGACCGCGCAGAAGGAGAAGGTCCTTCTGGACCTCGCGCGTTCGCAGCCCGAAAAGGCCGCGTTGCTAATCAGCAGTTTGCAACTTGCTGAAACTCAAGGCCAAATCATGAGTGGGTTTATCATTGGTAGCACGAATGCGAATGCGGGGCCCTTGGAAGCCATCATACCGCTGTTGCAGCCAAGAAAACTGAAATCGTCCCCAAAGGACAAATAGGCCGAAAGGGCGTCATCTTGTCTCTTGATTTGCAAGGTAACATGGTTGATCGCGACTCATCGCGTCAATGATCATCCAGTTACACTGTTGAGTTGTTGGCAAATAGTCTCAAGGAACGGACCTCGCCTGAAAACTGGCGAGGTTCGGTGACTACGCAGCGCGGGAGTGTTGGTGTTGCACAAGGTGCATGATCGCGCAGATCTTCGCCTTTGTGCCATCGAGCAGTCTGATCAATGTCGATCGATATGTCCTTTGTGAGGCTTTTCTGACCTGATGTTGACCTTTGGGTTGGTCAGGGCGGTCCACGAAGATCGCTTCGGTGGGGCGTGATTAGCCTGCCCGAACCTTAGGAAACTGCTGTTGCTTTAGCCGCTGTTTCTTAGGCAGAAGTTCAGGAAGACAGGCGTTTCCTTTTATTCATACGCTACTCAAAGAAGGTGATAAGTGCCGAGCTGGAAGCTGGATTTTTTCGGGTGGAAACGCTCGGCCTTTACCTAACTCCGCAGTTCCCAAAAAGACATCGTGAATTTGCTGTGTTGGCGCCGGGAAGCCCGCATGGGGTTTGACTGTTGTTCAGGCTGTCCCTAACTTGAAACGCGGCTTATTCGGTTCAGGACGTTTTTCGTCTCGGCCGCAATTCTGATTATTCCTTCAACCCATGAGGTTCAATCATGACGAACCAGAAACTCCTTTTTTTCTTATTTCTTGGGGCTCTTATCATTGTGGTTGGCGTGCGCACGCCGGCGCAGATCTTGGAGACCTTTGATACCCAACCGGCGGGTAGCACGAGCTCTTCCGTCCCCGGGGTTTTTACCGGAGATTGGGCAACAAGTGGCGGCACAACCTGGCGCTGCATCGCCGGTCCGACGCCCACCGTCGGAACTGGCCCCGCAAGCGATCATGGTGGCACAATTGGCACACCCCAATTCGCCTACGTGGAGGCAGACGGCGCATTAGGGCAATCGGCCAGACTCATTAGTCCCTTGATTGATATCTCCACACTTACCAACCCGGGGGTGCGATTCTGGTACCACCAGGAGGGAAGCGAACAAGGCAGTTTACGGTTGCACGGCCTGGTGCCGTCTTTTACGGGTGGAGGTGGCAACGGCGGTACGGTCTTTGTGGGCACGTGCCTTTTTTCTCCGTCGAATATTGGTGACTACCTGCGCGTCTGGGGTTCGTTTTCTGTTCCTGGATGTCCAGGCATCGATG
>JAJRYU010000121.1 GCA_024275615.1 Planctomycetota bacterium | reverse complement strand
GCCTTTCGGATCCTGGGCCAGGATTTGCCGCCAAGGCGTATCGTCAGAAGAGCCTACGATTAGACTGAGAAGCTCCGCATCTGAAAGCGAAGCTGGCCCTAGTGTCTCCAGCCGACAAAGTGCGGCTCGAACTTGTTTTTCTTTTCTTTTTGGTTCCACAACACATTGGACGTCATTTCAGAGCAGGCGGCCCTATATTTTGGCAAACTCCTGCAAATTGACATGACACAGTAGTGAGGAGAGATGAAATGGCCGACAAGCCGCAACCGAGAAGAGAACCCGCACTCAAGGTGGCGATGATGCCCAGGGACACAAATGTCCATAACACCATCTTCGGTGGGTTACTTCTATCTCACATTGACCTTGCTGGAGCAGCCCACTGCCGTTCCGAGCTCTTGGATCGCTGTGTGACGATTTCTATGGACGCTGTTGTCTTCAAGCACCCGGTGTTCGTCGGTGACATCGTCAGCTTGTTCTGTGAGACCACTAAGATCGGGCGCACATCAATCACAGTCAAGGTCGATGTCTGGGCCGAACGATTCGAACAACCCAGACAATGTGTGTGGGTCACAGAGGCCGAGGTCACCTATGTCAACGTCGACCATAAGAGAAGGCCGGTACCCATTGTCCCAGAGGGCTGAGGCCTTAGAACACACGGACGACGAGCCCTTGGTTGATAATCAGTTTCTTGGCCACGCTGCCGTCCTGAGCCTTGTAGAACCAAGTTTGATAACTGGAATCGTAGGAGATCTTGATCGGGTCGCCAAGAGCCTTGCGAGCTTCGCCAGCGGAGCTGCCCAAAGCCACGGGTGCAACGCTAGCGCGAGCTCCCCGGGCGTCTTGCCAGGAAGATGCCGCCATCATGCCAGCGAGGAAAAAAATCGCGGCGACAACGAATAGACGCAGATGTGAGACCCTAAGGGGAGTTGTAGTAACAGTCATTTGATCCTCTGTTGTGAGTTCCGGAAACAAGTCCATGTGTGGTTTTTGCGGCATCCTTTTCAATCCTCAGATCGATGAGCCAACACGGCTCCTCATTGAAGACCGCCTCAGGTTGGGGGCGACTCGTTTGGCCACACGTGGGCCCGATGACGAAGGATTCGTTCGCAATGGCAGACTTTCCCTTATCCATCGGCGTTTGGCCATCGTCGATTTGTCCAATTCGGGCAAACAACCACTCCAAACAACAGACGGTCAATATACGCTGGCGGTAAACGGAGAGATCTACAATTACAAAGAATTGCTCAGATTAGTTCCTCATCATCCCCATACTCCCCGAGGGGGAAGCGATGCCAGGGCTATCTTGGCTCTGGCCACATCAAATTGGCAACAACTGCCACAGCTTTTGGATGGCATGTTCGCCTTCGCCCTCCACGACCGAGACGACGACTCCTTGCTGCTAGCGCGGGATCCCATGGGGCAAAAGCCCTTATTCGTCCATGAATCATCCTTTGGCCTCATTTTTGGTTCAACCATCGAATCCCTATTGCCTTGCATGGATAAGGTGGCCATCGATCCTCAAGGGCTCGCAAGCTACTTGCTGGGACAAGCGGCCCTGGCACCGCTCACATTGATCCAAGGGATCAGGGCAATCCCCCCGGGTGTTTTTGAGATTCACAGGGAAGGACAAGTGACTCTCGGATCGAGCCGATGCCAACACGTTGAAACCCCCAGTGAAGGGAGTTTTTCTTCGCTGCTGGACCAAGCGGTCAAAAAACGTCTTTCATCTTTGGGCAGCCCCATGGTTCTTCTTTCGGGAGGTTTGGATAGCACCGCTATTGCCGAGTCCATGAGCCGCCAGAGCGACGAAGAAGTTACAGCATTTTGCCTGGGTTTCGCCGAATCTTCTGCCGATGAGAGGCCTCGTGCCCGTCTCGTTGCCCAAACTCTGGGCATCACGCTGAAAACCACCGAACTGCGTGCACCCGCCTTGGAGGACCTCCAAGTCCTGGCCGCCGGTATTGGCGAGCCCTTAGCCGACTCTTCTGCTTGGGCTTTGTTTCAGCTTGCCAAGACCGTCGCAGAAAAAGGCAAAGTTGCCCTCACTGGCGACGGTGGAGATGAACTTCTGGGTGGCTACGATCGCCATTGGTCTGCGGCTCTGACAAACTCCAAACGGCTTCGGTTGGGTTTTGCAGTCGCTGCTTTTTTTGCCTCTGGGCGCAGACGAGAAAAACTTCGGGCTTGTGGACAGGCAAAGAGTCCAGCTGAAGCACTCTACGCTTGCCAAGCCTTAGCCTCTTCCCCTCTTTTGGAAGCATTGCTTTGCGATCAAGAAAACCTTGCCCTCATTCGCAAGAACGAGATTAGGACCTTGGCCACTATCCAAGCGCGTCACCCATCCCTCAGTTTGCGTCAACAACTGCTCATCGCGGACCGGGAGACCAATATGCCAAGAGATCTCATGGTCAAAACGGATCGGGCTTCGATGTCTCACAGCCTTGAGTTGCGCTCCCCGTTTTTGGATCGTGACCTGTCGTCGTGGCAAAACACCATGATGGCGGGTGATCCACTCTTCCCAAGACGCGGCAAGGCGATGCTCAAGCAGCACCTTGGCAGCAAGATACCCGCCGCCATTCTAAACGCCCCCAAAAGAGGTTTTGCCTTGCCGTTGGAACAATGGATGTCATCCGGGACACTCCGCGAAAGTTGCCAAAGTGTTCTTCAAGACACGTCCTTCCAAAATCGATCCATCTTGATTCCTGGAGCCGTCGACATCCTCTTCAAGAATGCCACGCAACACCGAGGCCTAGCCGCCGAATTAATCTACGCCTTGACCATGCTCGAACTCACCTTCTCACACTACGGAATCTGAACCCGCATCAACCCAGAGCCCACGCGGTCGAAGATGCGATCCTTGTGGTAAGAGGATTTCATTTGGCGGCGCCAGGTCGTGCGCAAGAAAATGGCTGATTCGCGCTTGACATTGGTGACCGGTAAGTTCAGTTTGAATGTTGGCGCTTGGCGACGCGATAATTCATCAAGAAGGTAAGATTGGAACTTCGTACACCCATGTCTCTGACGCCTCTCCTTCTGCCAATGGCTACCGGCTGGATCGACACAACTGCCACCTGGGTGCACTTTGACATGCAAGATGCTTATGGCCCTTCTGATCCACGGACACAGTTGCTCTGCAGCGACACGACCGACCGTGCTTCAGTATCCGTGATTTCCCAAATCGGTACACGAGTCATGTCGACAATTGTATTCACTGGAACAAAATAGGAAATAACCATGAAAGCGATCATTCTTTCGACATTCCTCTTCATCGCACCGACCCTCTGGGGACAGACAATCTTGAGCGTGCCCACCGGCGCTTTTCCCACGATTCAAGCAGCAATCAATGTCGCCTCCAGTGGTGACACAATCAACGTTGCCCCGGGAACCTATGCGGAGAATATCACCCTCGCTCTAAAATCGCTTACTTTGCAGGGCGCGGGCCAAGGCCAGACGATCATCGACGGCAGCAATCTGGCATCGGTGATCGAAATCTCCCAAACACCCATGCCCGGATTGATCATCGACGGGTTCACGATCCAAAACGGTCTAGGATCAAGTCTCCAACTCAGCCCGGCATCTAGTCCTTTCTCGGTAGGTGGCGGAGTGCGAATCTTAGGAAGTGATCCCTCCTTCCCCGGATCTGGTGCGTGGGTCACTCTGCGCAACTGTGAAATCCGCAACAACGTCGCTTCTTCTGGAGCCGGAGTTTGGGGATTCTCTTCTGTGATACTGACCGTCGAAGACTGTTTGGTCTCGACCAACTCGACCATAGGGACAGTCCAACCGCCGATGCAAAAAACGGCCGGCATTCATATTCAACAGAACTCTTCTCTTGTCGTCAGGAGATGCGAGATGAGTGGAAATATCTGTGACAATCCCCAAGAAGTCGTTGGCTCAATTACGGCGATTGCGGCGAGCGCGATCGTCGAAGGCTGCGATATCGGCGGAAATTCTAATTATGGCTACGTGAGTTCCGGTTCGCCGACCATTAAGGACTCAATTATCCACAACAACACTCTTGGCGGGATTCGCGGCGGCCAATCGGCGGCGCCTGGCTTGATTCAAAATTGTATCATCCATTCTCATTTGGGTGGCACCGCGTCCGCAGCCCTATATCTTGCCGGTGACACGCTGGTCGAAGGTTGCACGATCGAAAACAACCAATTGGTAAGCAACTTGAGTCATTTCTTTGGCGGCCCAACTTTGACAGGCGGTGGAATCGTCGTAATTAACGGATTCACATCGGTGCCGGTAATTGTAGAAGTTCGCAACTCCATTGTTCGCAACAACACGCCAGTAGACACGATTCGTTTTCCTATTCCACCTGGTGTCTTGCAGCCGCCGCCACCATTTCCACCGAATTATCAGACGGTGCTTACTGTCGACAATACCTGCTATGGCATCAGCCAAGAGGCTCTAGTTGGCACCGGTAACATTTCAGTAGATCCCATGTTTGTAGATCCCCTTGCGGCAGACTATCGCCTGGATCCATTGTCGCCGTGTATTGACGCTGGTGACCAAAACTCACCCAATATCGGTGCGTCAGACATGCTCGGCAATCCTCGAGTCGTCTTCGCGAACACCGACATGGGGGCTATTGAATCCACGCACATCGGATTGGGCTCAGTTTTTGATGGGAACATTGGCCTTGGGATGGGCGGCCCCTACAACGTTTTGAGAATCAATGGCACTCCCGGTGACGCTGCGCACAGAGTGAATGTGTCCATTGGTACGTCATCAATGATGTCGTTAGATCAGCCGCCGACCAATGGCTTGGCGGCCAACTTTGCGATATTTGGAATCTGGGGCGAACCATCGGTATTCGACTCGTTTGCACTGCCTTTCAACATCGGTGATATAGGATTCATCCCGTGTCCCGTGATACCAGCTTTGGAGCCCGTTACTTTCGTGTTCGCAGCTTCAATTCCTCTGGGCACCTGCACGCCGATTTACCCTTGGGGCCCAGCTCCTTGGTCGTCCGGCCCCGGGCCAGCAATTTTCTTTCCGTTGAAGATTACATTCCAAGGCGTAGTCGAGGAGACTCCTGGAACCTACAAGGTGACGAACGGGATCGTCTGGGAAATGAAGTAGGAATACGGTCCGGCAGAAGCACTCTACGCTTGCCAAGCCTTAGCCTCTTTCCCTCTTTTGGAAGAATTGCCTTGTGATCAAGAACACCTCGCCTGTTTCTATCGAACAGGGAGCTTGAGGATGTCGCCAGCTTGGAGCTGGATTGAATCCAGGTGTCCTGACGTGAATTGGGCCCCCTCCAAAATGATGTGGGCGTGGGTGACAGAAGAGTGGTGAGTCAAAACGCCAGCGGAATTGCGAGCAAAGAAACCAACAATGGTCCCTTTCACTGTGCTCCATTCGGCCCTTGCGGGAGCTGGACCATCAGGATGCACCATCGGGCAAGAACCTCGAATCACATGCAAACTGACATCTCTAAATCCTCCATGGATGATGAAAGGGAAGGGCTTGTCGCCGTCCAAGCCTCGACTCTTTGCCAAGGATTCGACCAAGGTCTCAAGATCTTGCTGGGCTGCCTCTTCACTGAGAATGATCTCCGTCCAGGCATCAACCCTACTTGCGGCAAGTACTGTTGCCGATTCCATAGGTTCAGCACTACGGCTAGCCATGATCGTCTTCTCATCCTTGCCTCGGGCTATGTAGGCCACGCTATCCAAAATGGTAACCTCACCTTCCAGACCCGCCAGGGCGCCAACAGCCACGACATTCTTGGCGGCCGTCACATTCTTCAGGTCAACACGCCCCTCTGACTTGCCCTCTTTGAG
>JAJRYU010000120.1 GCA_024275615.1 Planctomycetota bacterium | reverse complement strand
ACAAAGATGGTTACGTGGAGTCATGCGTTGACCTCGGGCGCAATGAAACCAAAAATCATGCAAGGTCACAATCACCGGGGCACCGTGGGATTTTCCTATGGCGATGCTATTGCCCGTCGTGCCAATGGTGTGATGAACATGGATGACATCAGGCTTCTCACGTTCCAGCACGTCGCCAAAGATCTTTTCAATGTCCGGATTGGCATAGGTGGAAGCAAGATCATGAAGATCCAAGAAGTTATTATTGAGTCTAAGCACCCGGAGTCCAGCAACGTCTTCTTCGGCAATGTCATATTCTGGAATCGTTGGCCTGTTTCCGGGGGCAAAAACAACAACGTCATGGCCGATCGCCTTTAGTCCAAGCGAAACCTTGTAAGCATAGATCTCTGCTCCAGCCATCTGGTCAGGTGGAAATCCGTGGCAAACGGTGAGGACTTTCATCAACTTCTCAATAGGAGCAACAGAGAATGGACGGATGTGCAGAGGCTTTATAGCACACGGGCAACAACTTGTGGTATGTTTCCGCCATGCATGAGGCCGCAGTCACCATCGCAATCACCAATTGGAACGGACGCCGTTACCTGGAAGATTGTATACAGGCCGCCCTCGGTCAGACCCACACGCCAGACGAAATTGTCCTGGTCGACAATAACTCCGATGACGACAGCGTTGTTTTTGTAGAAGAACGATTTCCAACCGTGAAAATTGTTGTTTTGCCAACAAACGACGGACCCAGCCCAGCTCGCAATGCCGGACTGAAGGAGGCCAGGAACGAACTTGTCTTGTCGATCGACAATGACGCTATGCTTCACCCCGATTGCCTTGAGCAGCTTCTTGGCCATCTCGACGATGAGGATGTTGTTATTGTGCATCCCCGAAGTGTCTTTGATGGCGAACGAGACCGGGTGCATTATGATGGCGCATCCATGCACTATGTCGGCATGATGACTCTGCACAATTTCTATGGGAATTTGAAAGACGCCAGCAATGAAATCCGTGATATCGACGCTGCCATCAGCGTTGCCCTGCTACTGAAGAGAACACCAATTTTGGCTTGCGGTGCTTATGACCCCGCCCATTTCATTCTCTTTGAAGATCACGACCTTTCCTATCGTGTGCGCAGTGGCGGTTATCGCATCCGGCATGTGCCATCTGCTATTGTATTTCACCGCGAAGGAACCGCTGGGATTTCCTTTCGTGAATCCGGCTCCTATAGCAAGAGGAGAGTCTTTCTTCACAGCCGCAATCGCTGGATAGTCATTCTCAAGAATCATGGTGCCCGAGCCATCATATTGGGTAGCCCAGGCTTATTTCTCTATGAACTTGCCTACCTCTTTTTTGCGGCGAAGAACGGCTGCCTAGGGGCGTGGGTTCATGGCAAGTTCGACTTGATCAAAATGTTGCCGCAGATCATAAGGAAACGTCGGCCGATCCAGCGCAACCGCAAGGTCGGAGACGCCCAATTGTTGGGAGCCGGCGCGCTGACAATTTCTCCTCTCATCAAACGTGAAGGGTTGGTAGCTAGGGCTCAAGTGGTTCTGGATTGTCTTTTGCGGCTATGGTGGAAAATCGTGGGGCCATTGACATGACGCCCCATGTCACTGTCTTTATTCCGACCTTGAATGCTGGCGTCGAGCTGGGCCTAGTCTTGGACGCGGTCTTGTCGCAAAAATGTGAATTTGAATTTGAAGTGTTGGTATTCGATTCCGAGTCAAGCGACGTGGAAACTCGCAAGGCACTGCGCAGTCGCGGAGTTAACTGGAAGACCATTCCCAGAGGAGAGTTTGACCACGGTGAAACGCGAAACCTTGCAGCGAAGACGGTGCAATCGCCGCTCATCGTATTCCTGTCTCAAGATGCTCGTCCCCGAGATCAACACTGGTTGGCAAAACTTGTGTTGCCTCTTGAGAATGGCGACATCACGGCAGCTTATGCCGCTCAAGTTCCACGTCCCGATTGCCATCCCTTTCAAAGGCTAAACGTCAAGGAGCATATGACGGAGTCCGAGGGTTTTCTTGTTAGAGATCCTCTTTCCTGCGAACAATTCGCCAGGTTTGAGCCCAAAGAGCGATTGGAACGTATACGCTTTGACAATGTTTCCAGCGTGATTCGACGGGCATCCCTCATTGCGCGTCCTTTTCCCAAAACCAATTTCGCAGAAGACCTCGCCTGGTCCAGGTCCGTTCTTCTGTCAGGAGGCCGGATCGCTTTTTGCCCTGAGTCTGTTGTGATTCACTCACACGGCGTTTCCTACCAGGAATTCTACACGCGGGTCATGGCCGTTCATTCAAGTTTGCGTCAGCTTTGTGACTTTGAACCAATCTCTTCGCGTTCGATGGAATTGCGCCGCATGATCGGCACAACTTTGCGTTTTCAAAGATCGTGTTTAACTGCAAGAAATGTCGGTTGGAGAACTCGGGTGATGGGTCTCTTCAAGGCGCCCTTCTACGCTTTTTTGCAAATGGAAGCCATGTATCGGGGCTCGAGAAGTACAACTTATTTCCAACCCTGAGGACTACGTTTCCTGGTAGATCTCTATCAACCGGGCAAGATGGTCGTCTATTCGCGGCACGGTTGGAATGCTGTCTCTCAAGGACACTAAGAGATGTGGCGAATCCAGGATCTCTTGAATACGTTGTCGCCAGTGCGTGACGTCCCCCACTTTCGCGCGCAACCCGCCGACGTGATCATCCACAAGTTCTCTCATCCCGCCTAGATCCGAAACCAAAACCGGGACCTTGGCCATGAACGCTTCTTGAATGGTCAAGGGGCAGCATTCATTCCACAAGGACGGTACGCAAAGAAGATCAGTTTGTGCCAAGACTTCAGGCAGAGACTCTGGCGATGCCGGGCCATGTAGCTCAATTCGTCTCTCGGATTTTCCGAGGTCTT
>JAJRYU010000119.1 GCA_024275615.1 Planctomycetota bacterium | reverse complement strand
TTGATAACCTCGAGCCTGGACAATACATGGTCGAGATCGACAGTCCTGATCGTGTGCCCATGAGGCAAATGCCCGTCGTTGTCCAACCCGGCAGCATGACCACGGTAAAGACCTTCATTCTTCGGGAAGGAGCCAGACTGGAGGGTTTTCTCACCGACACAGAAGGAAAACCCGTCAATCCTACTTCGGTCAAGATTCGGTTGGTTCCGGCGCCGAATTCGACGATTGAAACTACAGTTGGGGCCAATGGCAAGAAAGTCATGCAGCACGGCCGTTCGTCATGGGAGCCCAGGGAGCTTCACTTGGACAAGAACGGTTTTTACGGCACTGGAGGCCTCCCTCCCGGCAAGATTCAGATTCAAATGACATCCAGTGGCTATTGTGTTCCCGAGTGGGAAATCATCGAATGCGGCAAGGATGGGCTCATCAAGCGAGACTATACTCTTGTACGGGGTGCCAAAGTGACCATCGATGTCGAGGATCTTGATGGTGTCCCAGTGAAAGTGCCGACGGCTTCGCTCTTCAACGCCGATGGGACGACCGCCAAAGTCGATGGGCGCAGAGTGTCAGCTGCAGGAGGGGTCAGTGGCCGCCTAGTCATTGCTAAACTGGCGCCCGGTCGTTATTTCGCGGAAGTCAAGCACTGGGGTTACCGACACGAGCGTATTAACTTCGAAGTTGTGTCTGGTGAGTCGAAAATCCTCAAGGCGAGGCTCGAAAAACTCCGTTAGAGTTTGTCGAATCTTTGCGACATTGACGTGAACAATGTTGTCTACATTCATCCAGCTCTAAAATACTGCACGCAATGCAATTAGGGCTTCTTTCGCGGCGCTACGCGGCTTGTCTGTGCAAAAAAATCGACATTATCGAGGAGTGTCATGGCATGGGAATTCTCGTTACGAGTCGTAACATGCCATCTGACAGTAGGTTATGAGTATCTCGGGTATTTACCCAAGATGGAACAAGGTTTGATGTCTAAGATCGGACAATTGGCTCGCGGCCCGCAGGTTCCTCCCGAACCGACGCCCTAATCGGTCTTCAATGTCGCTTGTCGTCTTGAAGCAAACCCGAGCCATGACTCCGCGCCAACCCCCCGGGATTGGCAAACCAAAAAGAACCTCGAGACTCAGAGAACTTTCCCTCCCCAACCGCCCTCTCTAAGCTCCTGGTTCTTTTTTTCGTGTCCGCAGTTTCGGAGATTGCCTGACGGATGAGGTGAATCATTGGTCACATTGAGCTTCAAGATCCATCATCTTTTGCACGCGGCGGGCATGGCGTCCAGCGGCGAAAGGGGTCGTGATAAAGGCCTTGACTGCTTCTTGAATCGTCGCCAAATCGATGACTCGCGCCCCGCAGCACAAGATGTTGGCGTCGTTGTGTTCTCGGGATTTTGCTGCGGTCAAGGCTGAATGGCACAGGGCGGCGCGAATGCCACACACCTTGTTCGCGGCAATCGACATGCCGATGCCAGTACCGCAAATGAGGATCCCCAAGTCGACATCGTGCTTGGCGACAGCCTTGGCGACGGCTGCAGCATAATCCGGATAGTCTGTGGAATCGAATGTGTCAGTGCCGAAATTCGAAACCTCGTGTCCGAGGGCTTGAAGCGCACTTACGACGGCTTGTTTCTCTTCAACTGCGGCATGGTCGTTGCCGATTGCTATTTTCATAGTTCCTCCAAGAGCAAGGTGAGATGACGTTCCAATTCATCAGCGCATTCTCTGTAGGCCGCCAAATCGCCGCCGAAGGGGTCGGCGATGTCTTGCTCTCCCAGAGCTAAAGGTCTGACACGATCTTGGCATTCCGGAAGGACGTTGACCAGAAGATCCCGCTGAGCTGATGTCATTGTGACAATGAGATCACATTCCACGAGGAGCGACGTCGAAATCGGCTGAGAGAGATGGCCAGAGATGTCCAACCCTCTTGCCATCGCAACGGCGTAGGAGTTGTCCGAGGGGGGAGCGCCATAGGCAGCTCCCGTGCCAGCTGAAGCGATCGTATATGAAACTGGCGAAGCACCTTTGAGATCGCGCTCTTCAATCAACTTACGAAACATGGACTCTGCCAATGGACTTCGGCACGTGTTGCCAGTACAGACGAAACAAATCTTGAGATTGAGCTCGGCCTTGAGAATGTCCGAATCAATGTCACCCTCTCTCAGAATTCTATAACCGCCAGTTCTTGGCAAGGATAGAACCATGGACGCTCGACCATCCAAAGGAGCTCCGTGGTCAATCCCCAAAGCGATTGACTCACCGAGAGTTTGCATGATGCTGTCCAACTCTCTCATTGGGGCCTCACCGCTGCGGTTCGCACTTGTGCCCAGTGCCGGGAGATCAAGGTCAGCACCGAGAAGGGCAGCAACCGGGTGCGCTGAGCAACGGAATCCCAAGGTTGCCCCGTCTTTGTTTTCGAGAACAAGTGTGAGAGGACCTGGCCAAAAAGCTCGAACGAGTTGGCGCGCTCTCAGGCCCAAAGGAAAACCGCTGTGTTCGATGGCAGAGCTGTCGGCAACATAGCGTGCCAAACGCTGAGACGGATCTCGCCCCTTGAGGGCAAAAAGTCGTTCCTTTGCTGCCTCATGATTACCATTAATCGCCAATCCGTAGACCGTTTCTGTCGGGAATGCAACGATTCCGCCATTCATAAGAGCTGTTCGCGCGGCGGCGGCTGCGTCTTCTGCGGACGTATCTTGAAGAGAGATCGTTGGCCCAGATGCCATGTTAGCTCCTTTGTTCAGTGTTGTGATAGTCAGTTGTGTTCGACCCACAACACGAATTAGCGATAATCCGGCCGCGCAGGGGGTGACAGCCCACTGGCGCAGGGCCAACATATCCGAAACCTCAGATGACTTCACCCCGTCGATTGATGCATCCCTGTGCTCATGTTAATTTTTTTGGCTGTTGGATTCGGAATGATGAAGAGGATTGCGACACATGGCACCAGACCCGTTCCAAGACAAATTCGCCCAGTGGAGCGCGTTGGTGGGTGGATTGGCCCATGAACTCAAGAATCCGCTATCGACAATGAATCTCAATCTTCAGCTTCTTCGCGAAGACTGGGCCGAAGAGCGAGGTCCGTTGGGGCACCGCAGTATTCGCAAGATCGACGTTATGCTTCAGGAGTCGGAGCGCCTAGAGCAAATGCTTTCCGACTTTCTGCGTCTCACTTCACCGGCTCCTTTGGACCTCAAGAGTGTGGATCCCAGCAATCTCATCGAAGATGTCTTTGGCTTCATGAATTCCGAATTGCTGAAGAACAACATCAACGTCGAAATGCAACTTGATCGCAATCTGGACCCTATTTTGGCGGACGAGAATCTGCTCAGACAAGCGCTTCTGAACTTGGTCAAGAATGCAATTGATGCCATCGGCGACAATCATGGCAGCATTTCTGTCTTCACCCGTGAAGTGGAAGACGCCATACATATCGAGATCATTGATACCGGTTGTGGCATGAGCGATGAGACATTGGAGCAAATCTTTACTTATTATTTTTCCACGAAGTCCACTGGCACCGGACTGGGGCTACCCATGGTCCAACGTCTCGCAGTTCAACATGGTGGCGAGATCCGCTGCGAGAGTTCGCTCGGGCGAGGTACTAAATTTACTTTGGTGCTCCCCCGAAACGGGAGCAACTCTGAATGAACCCGGCGGAATTCAAGATACTCGTCATTGATGATGAAGTTAATCACGCCGAGGCCATGGCCGAAATCCTTGAGCGGGTCGGCTATCACGTTACCGTTGCCACGTCAGGTGAGAATGGTATTCGGACTTTGGGTGCGGAGACCTTTGACATTGTTGTCACTGATCTCAAGATGACGCCGGTCACTGGTTTGGATGTGCTCACTCACGTGAGGAAGGAAAGCCCGTCAACGGAAGTCCTTTTGGTTTCAGGGCATGGCAGTGTTGAACAGGCCGTTGAAGCGATCAAGATGGGGGCAGCGAACTACTTGACGAAACCCCTAAAGGTAGACGAAGTCCGAGAGCGTGTGAAAGAAGTCTGCGACCAGATTGAGAGACGTCAGGCACCAGTCCAGGCACCGAAGAGGGGGACGCAATTAGGGGCTAGTAGCGAATCATCTGGCCTGTTTCCTGAGTTCATTGGCGAATCGCCGCAACTGAAGCACATTTTCGGCATGATAAAGAAGGTGGCGCCAACGCCGGCAACCGTGCTCATCACCGGAGCCAACGGGACAGGAAAGGAACTTGTGGCCCGTGCCATTCATCGCGAAAGCCCTCGCCGCGACTACCCCTTCGTTGCCCTTAACTGCGGTGCCATGTCCGAGTCAATCCTGGAAAGCGAATTGTTCGGTCACGTCCGCGGTGCATTTACTGGTGCCGTCGCTAGTCGAGAAGGTCGATTTGAATTCGCCGACAAAGGTACGATCTTTCTTGACGAAATCGGTGACATGCCTT
This sequence comes from Planctomycetota bacterium, assembly GCA_024275615.1. Lineage (GTDB taxonomy): Bacteria > Planctomycetota > DRQF01 > S139-23. The sequence continues at coordinate 437 of JAJRYU010000119.1, read as the reverse complement.
TGGGGCTCCAAGTCAAACTGTTGCGTGTGGTTCAGGAGCGTGAAGTGATTCGAGTCGGTGCCAATGCTCCGACACATGTAGACGTTCGCATCATTGCAGCCACCAATCGAGTCTTAGAAGATGAAATCAAGCAGGGCAAGTTTCGCGAAGACCTCTACTATCGACTCAAGGTCGTTCATATTCAGATGCCCGAACTCAGAGAGCGTCGCGAGGACATCCCTTTGCTCACACGGTTCTTCTTGAAGGAAGCTAACCGCGCGTTCGGCAGGGAGATCAAGGACATTGACAGCCAAGCCATGCAACAACTGGTTAACTTTGAGTGGCCTGGGAACGTACGTCAGTTGAAGAATGTCATTGAGACTATGGTGGTACTGTCGTCTTCAGATACGCTCCAGGCAGACGATGTACCTGAAGATGTTAAAGGCGAAAACCCTGTC
>JAJRYU010000118.1 GCA_024275615.1 Planctomycetota bacterium | reverse complement strand
GGTGGCCAAAGTGAACACCTGCTTCAAGAAGAGGCTTAATAGGAACTCCGAACACGGCTTTTCTCCAAAGTCAGAAATGCTTTCTGGAACGTCCCGATCTCGTCCCAGCAATCATTCCTTAAGTCTTTATGTCTCAAGGGATAACAACAGCCACCCACAACGGGTCTGAGAGTAGCCGCGTATTCTAACAGGCACTTCCTGCAACCCAAGTGGTGATGAGATTCCCTGAGTATCTCGAAGTCTGAGCGCAAAGGCAGGACGAAGGCGGAATTCTCACGGTCCTTGCGACCATGAAGATAAATTTTGGTCTGGGAACAGATTTGCGTCGAAGCCGTGCTTTGCAAAGCATGGGAAGATCATGGAAAGCCAAAAGAGAATGCCATTGACCGAAGTGAAGAGAATCTTCGCCGTTGCCGGTGAACCCTCTGGGGATATTCATGCCGCCCATGTTCTGGAGGCACTTGGTGAGAAGGCTGCTCATCTTGAGTTCCGGGGTTTTGGTGGCAAGCACATGGCCAAGGCTGGAATGACCGTCATAGAAGACCTGGCGGCCAATGCTGTCATGGGACTCTTCCCGGTGATCAAGGCGCTTCCCGAAATACGGCGCTGGTTCCGAATCGCAAAAGAGGACCTCATCAAGAACCGACCGGACGCCTTGCTCTTGGTGGACTATCCCGGATTCAATTTGAGATTAGCCAAGATCGCCAGGGACTTGGGTATACCAGTGATCTACTACATCAGCCCCCAAGTTTGGGCTTGGAATCAGCGACGCGTCAACCGCATTCGAAAACTTGTCGATCTGATGATCGTTATCCTGCCGTTTGAACAGGCGTTCTATGAGGAACGTGGAGTCACTTCTTACTATGCCGGACACCCCTTGGCAGATAGGCTGGCCCTTCGCCCAGCAAACGCCACTGTTGTTTCGCGGCTCAAACAAGAAGCAGGCACCCCCAAAATCGGCCTGTTCCCGGGCAGTCGTCCTCATGTGGTGCAAACTCTAGCGCCAGAGTTCTTGAAGGCGGCTCAGGAACTCATCAAGACTCCTGGGCTTGAGAACTCCAAATTCCTCATTGCCGCTGCCGACAAGAACATAGCAACCATAATCAAGGGACTCCCCGAGATCTCCGGCCTTAATCACTCAGTGATGACCGGTTGCAGTTTTGAGGTCATGTCCGCGTGCGACGTCGCTTTGACGACTTCGGGCACAACAACCTTGGAGTTGGCGGGGCATCTCACGCCGATGATCTTGGCTTACAAGGTCTCTCCCATTCTGCTCACAGTCGGTCGCTTGGTAGTCAAGGTGCCACACATTGGCCTGGTCAATCTCATCGCCGAGAAAGGTATCGTTCCTGAGCACATCGGCACCAACCATCTCTGGCAGAAACTGGCCCCAGACTTAGTCGACTTGGTTCTCAACAAGGAACGACAAGTCGAGATGATCCGAGCTTTGAAGGATGTCGTGACGCGACTAGAAAGTCCGGGCAGTTATCGCCGAACGGCCGATCGAATCGTGGCGTTCTTGGAGAAATAGGAGTGCTTCAACAGATCGCCGCCAAACGAACCAACATCTTGGCTGGGACCACAGGCGTCCCAGCTGGCATATCCCCTTTTTGACAAAGATGAAAGAGCGGACGGGACGTCCGCAGTCCCAGCTTGGCATCTTCTTTTTCCTGATGAAGCCGAACGGTCCCAAATGGGCATTCATGTTAGTCGGTGAACTCAGCGCGATCAAAAGACTGCTTGGCCGAATCGACGATGAGCTGGGCCGTCTCAAGGGCACGCGCACCGTCTTCCCCCGTGACTGCTGGCTCGACGTTTTCACGAATGGCGTGCACGAAAGCGGCATCCTCAGCGGCGAGAGGTTCGACGTCTTTGATGACGAGTTGCTCGATACGCACCAAATCTCTTTGCATGAATTCCAAAGGGTTCGTTATGCGCGCGAATTCGGGAGAGCTCAAGTCGAGGCCGCCTGCTTCGAGAGCAGCACCACGGCGAATGATCCGGCCCACCTTTTTTGAAAAATCAAGCGTGACGTACATTTCCCGGGAGAACATGCGAATGAGGCGCTCTGTCTTGAGGGCGACGCGGCTCGCAGTAGCGTTGGCAACAGCACCGTTTTCGAAAACGATACGGGCGTTCGCCAGATCTTCATTGGTGCCAATAACAGGAACGCCGACAGCGTGGACGGCCTTCACCGGGCTCTTCGTCAGATGCAAGATGATGTCAATATCGTGAATCATCATGTCCAAGACAACACCGACATCGGCACTGCGGAAACTGAAGGGACTAACCCGCTGAGAATCGATGAACCTTGGCGAGAGGTTGTGCTCTTCTAATGCCAGAATCACTGGATTGAAACGTTCACTATGCCCCACCATCAAACAGCGTTCTCTGTCTTTGGCGATTCGACAAAGTTCACGAGCTTCTTGGACTGTGCTGCAGATCGGCTTCTCAACAAGAGTATGCACGCCGGACTCAAGGAGCTGAGCTGCCACGGAAAAGTGTTGCACGGTGGGCGTTGCAACGACGGCCGCGTCAATTCCAACGAGGTCGGCCGCATCGGTACAGACTGAAGTGCCATAAAGGGCGGCTATTTCTTGAGCGCGCTCAGCGTCGACATCACAGATTGCGGCGAGCTCAACGTCTGGGTTTTCATGGAGTATCCGGGCATGAATCGCACCTAGGTGGCCAGCTCCGACAACGGCAAAACGCAGACGTTTAGACATTTCGTCCTCGACCATGGCGGCCACGATCCACACGTCGCAAGAATTCGATCAGTTCTTGAACTTCGGGAGTCAAATTCTCTCTTCCGTCAAAATCAGCCACGACTTCCGCCCGTGGTTTTCGCGAGCGAAAAAGTGCGCGGTAGACTTCTTTCAAGGCGGTAATTCTCTCTTGCCCCACACCGTTTCTTTGCAACCCAACGATATTGACTTTTCGAACTTTGCTAGGGTTGCCTTCAACAATCATGTACGGCGGCACGTCTTGGACGATTCGGGTCAAACCGCCAACGTACGACAACTTACCAACGGTGGTAAACTGGTGGACGGCAGCGGCTCCATTCAAGATGGCTCGATCTTCAATGATCACATGGCCAGCCAAAAGCGCATTGTTTGCCATGACAATGTGGTCACCTAAGAGACAATCATGGGCAATATGGGCGCAAGCCATGATCAAGTTGCCGCAGCCGACGCGCGTGAAACCATCACCTTTGTGGGTGCCACGATTGACCGTCACGCTTTCCCGAAAAACATTGCGATCACCAACAACAAGATGAGTGTCTTCTCCATGCCAGCTTAGATCCTGGGGATCACTGCCAATTGAGGCATAGTGATAAACGGTGTTGTTGCGTCCTAATTTAGTATTGAGACCGATGGTGACGTGATTCTTCAATACACATCCGTCACCGATCTCGCTGCCAGGCCCAATGACGGTATAAGGTCCGATGTGGACGTTCTTCCCCAGACGTGCTGTGGGATGAATAGCCGCACTTGGATCAATCGTAGTG
>JAJRYU010000117.1 GCA_024275615.1 Planctomycetota bacterium | reverse complement strand
TCGCCTCATCCCTCAATCTTAGTGCTCAAGATTCTCAGCCTGCCCCCATGGCGATGAGTGCCAATTGGAACAAAGGCGACACATTCACCCTCACGCGCATCAAAGAACGCATGGTTGCCGCTCAGGGAAAACTAGTCCCACAAACAAAAGGGCAGGCGACTATCTATGTCGAGATCTTGGAAAAAGGCCCAAAGTCTTCCCAGATCGCATGGACGACCAAGAACAATGTCGTGCAAATCGCTGGTCAAGATGAACTCAAGAAGGTGGTAAAGAAATTGGGCGAACTAACGCCCAACGCCCGCGTTGTTTTTGAAACTGACGCATTGGGCAGGCCTGCCAAGCTCCTCAACGGAACAGAGATCGTCGCTTTCTATTCTCGCGTGTCAAAAGAACTTGGCAAGTGGATGACTGACGAGAAGATCAATCCACAGATGTCCCAAGGCATCTTGCAACAACTAAGCCCCTATCTGGACTTGAAGACCGTCTCTTATGTCGCGCTGCGCGACCCAGTCGTTTACTTTGTTCGTTTCGAACCCATGTTTGTCGCCAAACCGATTGTCCGCTCGATGAGTTTCCCCAATCCAACGGACCAGACCGGCAAGAGTCCTTTTCCTGGTAAATCTCGCCTCAATCTTGTGAAAATTGAGGACAAACTGGCGTACATCGAATTCAAGCAGGCGATCGAACAAGAAAAGACGCGCACTATGCTTTTGAACGCCATGCAAGAAGAAGCCATTAAAAATGGACAGCCTCTGCCAACAAAAGAAAATGTACCGGCATTCAACCTGCAGACCGAAATACGGCTACGATACGAAATCGGCACCGGCATGCCACTGGATCTAACCAGCGTACAAACCCGTGTCATGGGACCTCAAGTCAACGTCGACCGCACCATTTTCATGCGCAAAGCGGCACCTCGAACAACCACGAAGCCCACTTCAAGACCCACTTCTCGTTGACCAAAACCAGGTCGGCCAGAATCAAGTCAATTGAACCGCCAAAGTGACTGCAGTCGAGAACACACGATGAACTCTGAATCAATCCGAAGACAGCTGCAGCAGACGATTGAGGATTTTACTTTCTCAAGACGCGAAAAACAGGATCTACGGCAGCTGATCGCCGAGGAGGGCCTCGGTCCCAATGACATTGTGACTATCCGCTCGATGGCCTTTCAAATGGCGCAGGAGTTTTGCGACCATCGTGCCCTTGCATGGCTTGATGGCATAACCCATGTCTTGGCTTCAACTTTGAAAGAAACACAAGAGTCAGCGCAACAAGAAGTACTGTTTAGCCCTCGAGATGATTGTGCCGCCCGCATTCAGTCCATGATCAGAGGCGCAACATCCGCCATCGACATATGTGTCTTTACCATCACAGATGATGGTATTGCCGCAGAGATTCTCCAGGCGCATAAGAGGGGCAAACGTGTTCGCATCGTCAGCGACAACGAAAAAGCCGACGATCGTGGTTCAGATATCTTCCACCTCATCGAATCCGGCGTTCCAACTGCCCTAGATCGCGACGGACACATGCACCACAAGTTCGCTGTCTTCGACAGGGCTCGAAGTATCACCGGTAGTTATAATTGGACACGAGGAGCGGCGCGATTCAATCACGAAAACCTACTCATCAGTCATGACCCTATTGTTTCAAAGGCGCTCCTGTCAGAGTTCGAACAACTCTGGACACGGTACTCAGATTAGTAGCCCCGCATCCACTTCGGTCGCTTCGGTTTCAAACCGGCGCGAACGGCGTCCACTTCGGCCACAAGTCGTTCCTGGTCCTTGGGCAACACTCCAGCCAAGGCCAGAGCATTGGACGCGTGATTAGAACGAAAAATCACGGGCTTAGAGGGTCTTAGCGCCTTCAAGATCTCACGCTGCTCCAAAAGCATGCCATCATCGTCTTGCCAGACAAACATACCTTTGAAACGCTGCTGAAACTCATCGACAACATTGTCGGCCAATCCCAGCTGCAACGTCGACAAGTAGTTGGGAGGCGTTTCATTGATCAGCCGTGTGGTTCCTTCTACGTGCTGTTTCCAATACTCTCTACCACCAAGCCCGAGAATGACTGTTGCCGAAACCTTGATTCCCACGTCTCTTGCCTGAGTCATCGCCTCGCCATGCATCTTAGCATGGGCACCCTTCTTGATGATACGCAAGAGAACATCGTCACCAGTCTCGATGCCAACATACACGAGTTTTAGACCGGCCTGAGAAAGATCGGAAAGTTCGGATCTGCTCTTTTTCAGGATGTTCAACGGCCACGCATAACTCGAGACTCGTTGCAATTTGGGAAAACTACGTTTCAATTGCTCGAGAATCTTGAGCAGATACGGAGTTGGCGCACCAAGAGCGTCACCATCGGCAAGAAAGACCCGCCTCAGATCTGGATCTAGCTGAGCGGCTTTCGCGATCTCGTCAATCAAGACCGGCAATGGACGCAGCTCATAAGACTTGTCGCGATACATGGAGCAGAAACTGCAGCGATTGAAACTGCAGCCGAGCGTGACTTGTAGAATGAGGTTCTCTGCTTCCGAGGGTGGACGATAGAGTGGGAGGTCGTAGTTAAGCATGCTGCAATTCTACGAAGGCGGAAGCGATTTGCACCAGTCGCAGAAAAAAGAGCGCTCACGCCAGGTGGAGAGTGCTCAATTCCGTCTTTGACCGCGCTTAAGCAAATGAACCGACTAACGACCGTGGATCAAGTAGATCATGAGAGTTCCCCCCCGCGTGCTTCTCCATTGAACACGGCCGTAGCGTTTCCAGTTGCCAGAAATGCCACTGTCAAGGGCAGCATTCACCCCCTCAGCGACCTTCTGGGACACCTTGTCAAAAGCGATGAAGTTTCCGTGCCCTCGTCGACGAGGTGCGCTGGGCCCTGTAAGGCGAAACTCGTTGCCATAGAGCTTATGAATGCCGCCGTTGAAGGAGGAATATATAATCGTCGAGCCTCCGAGGGGATTGTCCGTAGAGTCCAACGGTCGATCCAAATAGGGCCCTTTCCAGCCTTTTGTCTCTTGCCTCTTGGAGAGCCGGTGCCAAGAAGGATTGGAGCTGCCGGATTGCTCACGCGCGTAGAGGGAGGTGTCGGCATAGTGGCGTTCACAAGCAGTCTTAGCCGCTTCTGCAGTGGCCAGGATCTTGGCGATTTTGGCGTCGTCTTGCAATGTACCAATCGCCGGAACAGCGATGCCAACAAGCAAGATCATGATGACGATTGTCACCACCAGCTCGATCAAAGTAAAACCACGGTTGAATTTGTTCTTCATTCTCATTCCCAGCCCTGTGTCGCTCTTGGCACCATGCCCGCACAGTCCCAATGTGAGCAGCTATTGGAATATCGGGCATATTCACCCTGAAGATTGAGAAGATGACTAAAAACTCACTCACGTCACCCCATGTTAAATGGCGAATCGAGCCTAAGCTCCTGAGTCTAAGCCTCTTGGGGAATCTGGCAAATCTATCATGAACGACGGCCTTGATTCGATTTCCTCTTTGCTGCTTCGTCTCCAGCCTCTTCAACGGATTGAGTCAAACCTGCTGCGCTCCTCAACATCGCCCAAAGCCCGCCAATCAAGCCCTTTTTCTGAGTAGTGCTCTCCTCGACTTCTTCGTGGCCACCATCCTCGTAGGTGTGACGATCGGAACGCCAATTGATGGGCGCCTCGTTTTCCTGGTCGACACGATAGCCGTCTTCATGTTGTTCTTCGGTAACCTGAAAGGAAAAGACAGCGGGATCTAGATCGAAGATTTCCGCTGGCGAAGCACCCTCATCCCGTTCGATGAGCCGATCGGTTGTTTCGAATCGCTGCTCGGGCACGAAACCTGACGAAGTGCTTTCATCAACGCTCTCTTGCTCGTCGACAACAATAGTCTCGTTAGCGATTGCATCGATTTCACCCATGTCGAGTTCAAAGACTTGGACGGGATCACTCGGAGGATCTGCGGGATCCACGAGACCGAAATCGACGGGATCAAAGGCTGGAACATCAGGGTTGGTTCGGTCCGCCGCCACGGTCACTTTCATCGTGTCGACTGAAGTGGTTTCTCCATCACTCACTTGTAGTTCGAAGGTGATTTCGGTTTGATCAAGTCCACCTGGCGTCGTGAAGGTCGGGTTGGGCGATTCCGGATTATCCAACTCGACACCTGGTCCACCAGTTTGGACCCAGCGGTAGGTCAAATTTTCGCTATCGACGTCCTCTCCACGGCCGACGAGCTGTACGAGCACCCGGCCATCTTTTGTGAGATCATCACCGGCGTTGGCGCGTGGTGCGTCATTGTCTGCATTCACAAGAACAACAACTTGATCCACGGTTTCGTTCGTTCCGTCACTAACGAGAAGCTCAAAGACAATATCCGTGTTTGCAATTCCCTCCGGAGCCACGAAACTGGGCGCTTGTGAATTGACATCATCCAATTCAACGCGAGGTCCTGCCACTTGAACCCATGTGAAAGTGAGTTCCTCATTCTCCGGGTCTTGCCCTGAGCCACGCAATGTAACGACCTCTCCTTCTTCGACTTCAAGATCAACACCAGCATTGGCACTGGGCCCATCATTGTCGGCGTTAACTGTGATGTTGACTGTGTCCGACGAGATGTTTTCACCATCTGAGACTTGGAGTTCAAAGATGATCTCGGAATTCACTAGGCCTTCGGGAGCCGTGAAACTGGGATTGGCGGCTGTGGGGTCGTCTAAAGTCACGGAAGGACCGGAAGTTTGCACCCAAGTGTAAGTGAGACCTTGGCCTTCGGGGTCTGTACCACCGCCGTCGAGTTGGATGGATTCGTTTTCATTGACACTGAGGTCTGGGCCAGCATTGGCACTGGGAGCATCATTGTCGGCGTTAACTGTGATGTTCACGGTATCCGAAGAGACGTTTTCACCGTCAGAGACTTGGAGTTCAAAGGTGATCTCGGAATTCACCAGACCTTCGGGAGCCGTGAAACTGGGGCTCGCGGCTGTGGGGTCGTCTAAAGTCACGGGAGGGCCGGAGGTTTGC
>JAJRYU010000116.1 GCA_024275615.1 Planctomycetota bacterium | reverse complement strand
TCTTGTTTTCGCTTGTCAGTTTGAGGCCCAGGGCTTCAATGAAAGTGCTCTTGCCAACCCCAGGAACACCGCTGATACCAACGCGACGGGAACATCCAGTTTGAGGTTGGATCCGAGCTAGCAGATCGTTGCGCAAGTTGGCATCTTCGGGACGGGAGCTTTCGATGAGGGTAATGGCTCGGGCCAACATGCCACGATCTTGGGATTTGAAACCTGCCAAGATCTCATCAACCGTGGGTACTTGCCTTGCCATTAGTCTGCATCTCCGTCCTTGGCGAGGCTTGATTCGAGTTGGTCAAGAAGCTCATTTGCAGCCTCAGAAATCACAGTTCCTGGACCAAAGACGGCGACCGCCCCAGCGTCGATCAGGCGGGCATAGTCCTTAGGAGGAATGACGCCGCCTACAACAATGAGGATTTCTTCGCGACCGAGTTTCTTTAGTTCTGCGCGCAAGGCTGGAACCAGGGTCATGTGGCCAGCCGCCAATGAGCTGACGCCAACGATATGGACGTCATTCTCCACGGCTTGGCGTGCGGTTTCTTCTGGTGTCTGGAAAAGCGTGCCAATATCGACGTCAAAGCCCAAGTCAGCAAACGCTGTGGCAATGACCTTTTGTCCGCGATCGTGGCCGTCCTGACCCATTTTGGCCACAAGAATACGCGGACGGCGACCGTCGAGCTCTATGAATGATTCAACGCGCTCACGTGTCGCCAAGATGTTCTCGTTTTCTTCTCCCACCTCAGCACTATACACTCCGCTGATCGATTTGATGGTGGCAAGATGTCTGCCAAAGGCAGATTCTAGGGCCAATGAGATCTCGCCCACTGTCGCTCTTGCTCTCGCAGCGGCGATGCTCAAATCCAAGAGATTTCCCTTGGCCGTTGCCGCTGCTTCAGAAAGTGCATTCAAGGCGACTTTTGTCCCGTCTTGGTCTCGTTCGCTCTTAAGTTTGCTGAGTCTTGCCAGTTGCGCGATTCGGACTTTTTCATTGTCCACGGACAAGACGTCAATGTCCTCCTCATCTTGCAACCTGAGTTTGTTTATTCCGACGATGGTTTGACGCCCAGAGTCGATCCTCGCCTGGGTGCGGGCGGCCGCTTCTTCGATGCGCATTTTCGGGATACCCGCCTCGATGGCGCTGACCATGCCACCCAACTCTTCAATTTCCGAAATGTGCGTCATCGCCCGTTCGGCCAAATCATGGGTGAGCTTCTCGACGTAGAAGCTTCCACCCCAAGGATCGACGACTTTGCAAGACCCGGATTCTTGTTGCAGTTGAATCTGAGTATTGCGGGCAATTCGTGCGGAGAAATCAGTCGGTAGAGCGAGAGCTTCATCCAAAGAGTTCGTGTGTAGGCTTTGGGTGTGACCCTGGGTTGCGGCCATGGCCTCAATGCAGGTACGCGGGACATTGTTGAAGACATCCTGCGCCGTCAGTGACCAGCCCGAAGTCTGACAGTGTGTTCGCAACATCGAGGACTTGGGATTCTTGGGGTTGAACGGTTTCATGAGTTTTGCCCACAACAACCGCGCCGCTCGTAGCTTGGCGATCTCCATGAAGAAGTTCATGCCTGTAGCAAAGAAGAAACTCAAACGCGGAGCAAAGGCATCAACATCCAATCCCGCAGCGATACCACTACGAACATATTCGACGCCATCGGCTAGAGTGTACGCCAGTTCAAGGTCGGCGGTCGCTCCAGCTTCTTGCATGTGGTAGCCGGAGATTGAGATGCTATTGAACTTCGGCATCTTTTCTGACGTGTAGGAGAAGATGTCAGCAATGATACGCATGGAAGCCGCAGGCGGATAGATGTAGGTATTGCGGACCATGAATTCCTTGAGAATGTCATTTTGGATCGTACCTGCCAAGTCTTTGGGGGCCACGCCTTGCTCTTCGGCAGCGACAATGTACAGCGCCAAGATTGGCAAGACAGCACCGTTCATGGTCATCGACACGCTCATCTTATCAAGTGGGATGCCTGAGAAGAGGACGCGCATGTCTTCGATCGAATCAATAGCAACACCGGCCATGCCCACATCGCCCACGACTCGAGGGTGATCGGAATCGTAACCACGATGCGTGGCGAGGTCGAAAGCGATGGAGAGACCTTTTTGCCCAGCGGCAAGATTACGCCGATAGAAGGCGTTTGATTCTTCTGCCGTTGAAAATCCGGCGTACTGACGAATAGTCCAAGGCCTGCGCACATACATGGTTGAGTAAGGGCCACGAATGAAAGGGGAAAAGCCCGGCTTCGAATCGAGATAGGGTAGATCTTCAACGTCGCAGGCTGCGTATGCCCCCTTGATTGTTATTCCCTCCGGTGTCTCGTGATTGACAGGAGTAGAGGCAGCGCTTTGGCATCGCGTGTGTGGGTGATATGGAATCTCAGTGAAGTCTGGAATGCGGCTCATGAGTTGTTTCCTTTCTCTGACGCTTCGCTGAGGTAGAGAATACCACCCAACACATGAATCAAGTCACAGCCGATGTAAATGGGCATCGCCAACTCGGGGAGTTGGCAGGAAAGACCATCAACACGACCAGCGATGAAAATGGGTGTCTCCGCGCCCAAGTCATCTTGTATCTTCTTGATCAAGGAAGCGGCATTCTGTTCGTAGTGCCCATCGTTTCCGCAAATACAAATGGCCTCAGCATGGCATTCCTTGAAAGCCTTGACATGATCGAGTTCGTTGGTTTCAGCCAGTGTACAAGTGATGCCACCTGCGGCAAAGAAGTTGCTGGCGAATGCCGACCGAGCGCCGTGTTCAGTTTGCGAACCCATGGTGGCCAAGTAGACGTTTGGTCGCCTACCTTTCGCCGCGAGCTGCGCCGCGAATTCTCGCAGCTCTTCAAAGTCGTCGGCATCTCTTCGGCGCCGCAAGGGCTCAAGGCATTCCGTTTCTCCGCGGCCGGTGAGGCCGCGAGAGATTTCGCCCACCGTCGCACCAGCCAAGGCGGCGGCAGTTGCTTCCTTTAGAGATGCTAAATCCTGACAGGGAATGGAGCCTCTTGCTTGCTTGTGTTCGACGAGCTCCTTGCGCGCTCGTTCCAATGCAGCACCAAGTTCAGCGCCATCTCGACCCCCATCTTCGGCGGCGATATCAGCGTATTCGCTCACACCCGTAATCGGATCCTTGCGACGTCGAATTCTGCCGGAGCGCGCCGAAAGTCGACTCTTCGCCAGATCAAGCAACGTGTCATTGCGCAGGGCAGCGACGATACCGCCTTCGATTTCAATGTCCTGAAACTGACTCCAGGCCCTTTTCGCGATCTCGTCGGTGAGTGCTTCCACATAGTACGACCCTCCTGCCGGGTCGGCGACTTCGCCAATATGCGCTTCTTCAGCCAAGATGACTTGCGTGTTGCGAGCCACCCTACGACCCAAAGCCGATGATGAAGAATTGGCGCGCTCATAGGAGTTGAGCAGGGGGGAGGCGTGATGCACAAAATCATCCATGGATTGAGGCCACCACGCTGGCCCTTGCATTTCGTCGAAACGTGCACTGGTGATTTCATCTGCGCCGGAGACAGCCGCTGACAGTGTTTGAGATGTCGTGCGCAACATGTTGACCCATGGGTCAAAGCGCGTCAGGCTCCGCCGCGAAGGCACGGCGTGGACGGCACAGGCAGCGACATCTTTGATGCCACAGGAGGCGAGAATCGAACTCCACAAGGAGCGCAACGCTCTCACTTTGGCGATGCTCGTGAAAATATCGCGCCCCATGGGCAAGCGAAAAGAAATCTGGTCGGCCGCAGATTCAAGAGAGAGGCCGGAAGATTCCATGCGCCCTAAGTAGCAGAGTGCGGTCGCTAGGGCGATGCCAATCTCCTGGGATGTTGTCACGCCGGCTTCTTGCCAAGGCTCCGTGGAGATCGTGAAGGTCTTTGCCAAGGGTGCTGAATCCTGGCAATCAAGTGCGAGTTTGGCTGCCTCGTCAATGAGGGAGGTGAGCTCGCCAGGAATCTCCCCGTCTCGGGCGAGTGCGGCAATTGGATCAGCGTTGAAGTGCACATTGAGATTCTTTGTTTCAATCTCGCGCAATTCACAAATGGCGAAAAATATGGCGGCGATGGTCTTGGCATTGGCACCACAGTCGAGATGCAACTTGGTGTTGCCAAAGTCGAGGCCACCGATGACTTGGTCGAGCTGGGAAAGCTCGTGAATGGGAGCACCTTCTATGCCGCCGTGTTCAATTGCGGCGCTGTCATCGATGTCCATGCCCAAGCGCGCAGCGCGATCGAAAACCAACCAGACGCCTCGGACTCCGGCAGACTGATCCTCCAAGATTGCCGATTCCAACTCATCGAGGTCGGCGAGGCTGTGCCTCTGCGTGATGTCCCAGGCTAATCCGCAGGTGCCGGAGTCTCTTCGCCCACGACGAAAAGGGAACTGCCCGGGTGTCTCAAGGTCATGAGTCTTGCTGTTTTCTCGGGTGTACAGGGGGAGCGGTGCGAACTCCTCAAAGCTCTCCGGACGCAACGCGCGATCGAAGTTGGCACCTTTGAGTTCTGCTTCGACGCGTTGCCGCCATGTTGCGTCGTCAACCTGAGGGAAGTCCTCAGCCATGATGTTCTCCTGCTCGGTCTCGGATCAAGGGGGCAGTCTTACATGTTGCGGCGATATTGACCGCCGACGGAATAGAGAGCGGCTGAGATTTGGCCCAAAGTGCAAACCTTGCAGGCTTCCATCATCTGCTCAAAAACATTGCCGTTTTCGATTGCTGTCTTCTTGAGGGCTTCGAGGGCGTCGTTGGCGCGGCTCGCGTTGCGGTCTTGGAAACTCTTGCGTGACAAAACGGCGTATTCTTTCTCGACCTCGGTTGCCCTGATGACCTCGCTCGGCGTGATCGTCGGTGAGCCCTGATCATTGAGAAAGGTGTTGACGCCAATGATCGGCAGTGTGCCATCGTGCTTTTGCTGTTCGTAAAAGAGGGACTCTTCTTGAATCTTGCTGCGTTGGTACATGCGCTCCATGGCACCGAGGACACCTCCTCTTTCTGAGATGCTGTTGAATTCAGCCAAGACCGCGGCTTCGACGAGGTCTGTCATTTCTTCGATAATGAAGGAACCTTGAATGGGATTTTCGTTCTTCGCGAGCCCAAGTTCCTTGTTAATGATGAGTTGAATCGCCATGGCACGGCGCACGCTTTCTTCTGTTGGCGTGGTGATGGCTTCATCGTAAGCATTAGTGTGAAGAGAGTTGCAGTTGTCGTTAAGAGCATAGAGCGCTTGCAGTGTCGTTCTAATGTCATTGAAGTCGATTTCTTGGGCGTGAAGGGAACGTCCTGAAGTCTGAATATGATACTTCAGTTTTTGTGAGCGTTCGTTGCCTTCATACTTGTACTTCATGGCCTTAGCCCAGATCAATCGTGCAACACGACCAATCACGGAATACTCTGGGTCAAGTCCATTGGAGAAGAAGAAACTCAAATTCCCAGCGAAGTCATCGATCTTCATGCCGCGGGAAAGGTAGTACTCGACGAACGTAAAACCGTTGGCCAATGTGAACGCCAACTGGGTGATGGGATTGGCTCCGGCTTCAGCGATGTGATATCCAGAGATCGATACGGAGTAGAAGTTGCGGACGCCGTTTTCGATGAAGTACTCTTGGATGTCACCCATGACTCTGAGAGCGAACTCCGTCGAGAAGATGCAGGTGTTTTGTGCTTGGTCTTCCTTGAGGATGTCGGCTTGGACCGTACCTCGGACTTGGCGAATAGCCTCGTCTTTGATCTTGGTATAGACAGCGCTGGGCAGGACTTCATCGCCACTGACGCCCAAGAGCAAAAGGCCCAAGCCATCGTTGCCTTCAGGAAGTTCTCCCTGATACCGAGGGCGTTCGGCGCCGCTAGATCCATAGATGTTCTTGATCTTCTCTTCAACCTCGTCGACAAGCCCGTTTGCCCTAATGTACTTTTCACAGCACTGATCGATGGCTGCATTCATGAAGAAACCAAGAAGCATGGGGGCAGGCCCATTGATGGTCATGGATACCGAGGTGTTGGGTGAGGTTAGATCGAAACCCGAATAGAGTTTCTTTGCATCGTCGACCGTGCAAATCGAAACCCCAGAGTTGCCGACTTTGCCGTAGATGTCGGGGCGTGGATCTGGGTCTTCTCCATAGAGAGTCACGGAATCAAAAGCTGTTGAGAGCCTCTTGGCGGGCATCCCCGCTGAGACGTAGTGGAAGCGCCTGTTGGTTCGTTCCGGCCCGCCTTCCCCAGCAAACATGCGGGCTGGATCTTCTCCTTCGCGCTTGAGCGGGAAGACGCCAGCGGCAAAAGGGAAAAATCCTGGGACGTTTTCGCTGAGTTGCCAGCTTAGGATATCACCCCAATCCTTGTAAACGGGCAAAGATATCTTGGGGATGCGCGTCCCTGACAGAGATGTGGTGAAAAGGTCTTGCTTGATGGTTCGCCCACGGACATTGAATTCGTATTGATCGGCGGCGTAGCATTTTTTGAGTTCAGGCCAGTTGCGCAAAAGCCTGCGGCAGTCGGCGTCGAGGGTTTCTTCCAAACCATTGTAGAGGTCGATGAGGTCGCCAAGGTACTCAGGCTCCTCAGCTTGCCGCTCAATTACCCGCACAGTGGCTGATTGATCGGGCGCCTCAATCTTGAATTCCTTGGCACCGATGTTGGCGCGCAAGGTCTTGATCGTGCCGTGCAACTGATAGAGCTTCGAAGCGATTGTACTTTGATCGTCGACGAATTTCTTGTAGCGCGCGGAATTCTCAGTGATCTCAGCCAAGTAGCGCACCCGATCAGGGGGAATGATGAACTTCTTCTTGGCCATGCTTTTCGAGATTTCGAAGGTCGAAGACAAGGGCGCACCCGTGGCCGCACAGATCTTATTCATCAGTTCGCGGTAGACGGTATTCATGCCCGGGTCGTTGAACTGCGAGGCGATGGTGCCGTATATCGGCAGCTCTTCATCTTGAGCATCAAAGAGATCGTGATTGCGGCGGTATTGCTTGCGCACATCTCGGAGCGCGTCCAAAGATCCGCGCTTGTCGAATTTGTTAATGACGATGAAGTCAGCAAAATCGAGCATGTCGATTTTTTCAAGCTGAGTCGCGGCACCGTATTCAGCGGTCATGACGTACATGGAGACGTCGCTATGCGCGGTGATTTCCGTATCAGATTGGCCGATCCCCGAGGTCTCGACGACAATGAGATCGAAGGCTGCGGCCTTGCATATTTCGATGGCCTTCTGGACGTGGACGGAAAGAGAAAGATTGGCTTGTCTTGTCGCCAATGATCTCATGTAGGCGCGCGGGCTTGAGATCGAATTCATCCGAATGCGATCGCCGAGAAGGGCACCGCCGGTTTTGCGTTTTGAAGGGTCGACGGAAATGACGGCGATTGTCTTGTCGCTAAAATCATCTAAGAAACGCCGCACCAATTCGTCGACTAAGGACGACTTGCCAGCACCACCCGTTCCAGTGATGCCAAGAACGGGAATCTTCTGTTGGCCGTTCAGGTTGGCCAACTTCTTGTCCAGTTCACTAAGAGAATCTGGTTGGTTTTCAGCCAAGGAAACCAAACGCGCTATGGCCTGGTCGCTCCTCTGGTCGAGTCCTGCGAGATCTTCCGATGAAACCGTACTGACAGTTGCAAAATCGCAGGCTTTTAGCAGTTGGTTGATCATGCCTTGGAGACCCAAGGCACGGCCATCGTCAGGCGAGAAGATTCTCTCAATGCCGTAGGCGTGCAGTTCTTCGATTTCGCTGGGCAAGATCGTTCCACCGCCACCGGCAAAGATCTTGATGCTGGCACCGCGCTCTTGGAGCAGGTCAAACATGTACTTCAGGTATTCAACGTGTCCGCCTTGATAAGAAGTCATGGCGATGCCTTGCACATCTTCCTGAATGGCGCAGTCGACGATTTCAGCGACCGATCGATTGTGACCCAAGTGAATCACTTCTGCCCCGGAGGATTGCAGAATCCGGCGCATGATGTTGATAGCCGCATCATGACCGTCAAACAGCGATGCTGCGGTGACGACGCGAACATGGTTCTGAGGTGCGTAAGGGTCGACTTTGGCGGTCTCTTGCATGTTGTGCCTCAAACGAGAAAAGCCCAACGTTTATAGCAATTCTGCCCCCACCTCTCAATCTCACATAGTCAGCCATAAGGTCTTTAAATGAATCGGCTTATGGGCATCTCTTCGCTGATGGCGCAGCCGATTTTGTCTCTCGCCCTGAGCGCGCCGAAGGCGTTGGTGCTCACTACGGCGCTATGTCATTCAAATGCACTGTTTGGGGGTAGTCACTCATGGTGATGAGAGCTCCTGATCTATTTGGTCAAAGCCGAAGGTTGAAAAGCGCCCTGGGGTAACTTCTCCAAAGCTTCAATTTGTGCGAAATGTGCTCTCAGTTCCCCGAAAGCGATGCTCTTTGAAACCACGTCCGCCGGCATCTTGAGGCCGGAGACATCACGATAGTTCTTGAATACCAGCTTTCTCTTGATGCCGCCCATTTGATCGACGTTCTCAATCAACTCTTCCTTCAAAACGAAATTGGTTTTGGTGTCAACGAAGAGTTTTCTTGGTGGAAAACCCTCGCCATTCAGGGAGACGACAAAGACCTTTTTGCCGTCAAAGTCCTCTCCACGGCGGATGCTGACGTCCGTATAGGCTTGGCTCCAATCACTGAGAAACCAAACCAGGTTCTCGAAGCGAAGTTGTTTGAGTTTGTCTCCTGTGAGGTTCTCGTTGGGTGAGATTGTGGAGTTACGAAATCCTCGTTTGCCGTCATAGCCAGACTCGATAACAACCAACGGCCTCAAGTCCATTCTTGTCACATGCTGGCCTTGATTCGAGAACAACATCTCGATCTTGCCCTTGGCGCCTTGATTCACAAAATTGACTGTGCCACTCATGCGGATCCCTGCGAATCTCTTCTTGTCCAAGGCACCGTGAGCCTTGCGTATCCTCAAGAATAGTTCATCGACTCCGGGGTTGTCTGTTGTCGCGGAATCCACAACTTTTTCCAGCTCGGTTTCCTTGCCACGCTGAATGCGCGTGACAGACTTGATTGTACCATCGTCACGACGATTGAATTGAAGCTGCAAGACCTTGGGGTTTGCCCTGAGGACCCAATGATCAACTTTCGAATCCGCGGGTCTAAAAGTGAAGGCTTGTTTGTTTCGTATGACCACGACCAAACGTCCGTTGGCAATCTTGACCTCCACGCGTTCGCTCTCTTTCTCGCCTTGATATTTTCCCAGGAGAGGTGTGGTCTTTGATGCCGGGAGATCGGGTTCAAGAATGATCCCTTCTCTGATGTACTCGGGTTCCATGCCTCCTTGGTACATGGTGAGAGACAGCACCTTATCCTGGTCATCGTTCTTAAAGGAAACAGCGATTGTGTCGGTAATCTTGAAATACCATTTGCCTTCAGCGTCGGGTTCCTTCAACTCGTAAGCGGTTTGTCCCGGCACGTCGATGAGCAATCGGCCGTTCTTTTCAAAGACTTTGAATGTCGTGTCCACGAAGGGGCCGAAATTCCCATGGTAGTTACCGACGAGTCTATCCTTCGCAACTTGAGGCTTGGGGTCTTTGCCGCTGTTGCCATATAAGGCCTCGAAGACAAGCCCAAGGGAAGATGATTGAAAAGGGGTTGAAGAGACGTTCGTCAAGAGAACGAAACCCGTGTTTTGGTCAGGAAGCAAGGCGACTTCAGCGGAAAAACCATCAATATTCCCGCCGTGTTCAACGACGCGCTGGCCCTTCCATGTGCGCAACATCCAACCCAAACCGTAGCCGACTTCGCCTTGGATTTCTATTTGCTGCTTCCACATTTCATCGTGGGTCGCTCTGCTCTGCAGTTTTTTGTCACCGAATTTACCTCGGCCTAACTGGAAGCGAATCCACCGCGCCATGTCTTTCACATTGGAATTGATCGACCCCGCTGGAGCAATGGAATCCAGATTTCGCATGGGTAACCGCACATAGGTGTTCCTGTCCTTACTCCACCTGTAGCCCAAAGACAGATTTGGGTCCTTCTTCGCCGATGTCGTTGTTGAGGTTGTGTTTTTCATTCCCAGAGGTTTGAGCAAACGTTTGGCCAACAGCGAATTCCAGTTTGTTTTCGCGGCCTTCGCCGCGCAGATTCCAGCGGTCATGAAAGTTACGTTGTTGTAGATAAATTTCTTGCGGAATTCCGCGACGGGTTCGGCCTCAGCAGCTCGTTGGACAACTTCTTCGCGAGGAACATTACCACCTGCCCAGAGTATTCCCATACGCCGAAAACCGGTACGGTGACACAGAAGGTCGCGGATGAGGATTTCCTTGCCCGGGGGATCAACCTTCATCTTGTATTGCGGCAGAAACTTGGTGACTGGGTCGTCCCAATTCATGGCGCCATCATCAATCATCATGCCCACAAGGGCACTTGTGAATGCCTTTGTGGTCGAGCCGATGGCGAAAATCGTTGCGGTGTCCACGGGTTTTGATTTTTCCAGGTCACGATGCCCATACCCTTTGGCGAATACCACTTTGTCATCCACGACAATGGCAAGCGCGAACCCAGGAATATGGAGACTTAATCGTTCTTCTTCGAGTTGCCGATCAAGGATTTTCAGTCGCTCCTTGAGGTCGTCCTTGGCGTTCGACGACAGATCTTGAGCGAGGGCCCGAGTGCCCAGTACGAGTGTCAAGAGAATGGCCACGAGGGTCAGAGGCGCAAACTTGAAGAGATTTTGGGATCGCTTACTTAGGGGATTTCTCATGCCAGTCTCGTCATTTCTTGGTTTTCACTGAATCTTGTTGCCGGATGTTAAACCGGCGCTGACCTTGTGTCGAGGTTCTCCCTATCATGCGCGCTCGTTACCTGTGTGGTGACGAGTTATTCTGATTTCTCGACAAGAACGCCGATAGACCAACTCCTTTCGAGCCTCAAGAGTCAAAGGAAAACCCAGGATGCCGCGCATCCTGGGTTTCTTTGCTGTATCAGCGACTCTTGTCCGAGTCTACTATCTCAGCCCTACACCAATTCCTCTGCTTCGTCGGTAGGAACTTCATCGACCGCATCTGGTTGTGGTGCGATAGTCTTGACGGTGATGCTATCGTCTTTGACATCAACCGCGATGTTTGAGCCTTCACCAACAGCTCCTGAGATGATGGCCCGCCCGATCTGAGTTTCCAATTGCCGCTGAATAAAACGTTTCAAGGGCCTGGCACCGTAGACGGGATCGAAGCCACCGATAGCGATTTTCTTCGTTGCTGCAGGGGTGAGTTCCAAGCCAATGTCCTGGTCAGCCAAACGCTTGCGCAGCTCGGCTACCAAGAGTTCGACGATTTGTTCGATCTCTTCCAATTGCAGAGGTTTGAAGAGAATTGTGTCGTCGACTCGGTTCAAGAACTCTGGCCTGAAGGACATACGAAGCTCAGCCATGACATCGTCACGCGTTGATGAATCAATTTCATTTGTGGCGCTTGCTTCAATGCCCTCCAGCAATCTTGGCGCTCCGACATTGCTGGTCATGATGATGACGGTGTTCTTGAAGTTGACGCAGCGACCTTGGCTGTCAGTGATGCGTCCGTCGTCAAGAATTTGCAGCAAGATATTGAAGACGTCGGGATGAGCTTTTTCGATCTCGTCAAACAAGATGACTGAGTAAGGTTTTCTTCTGACGGCTTCAGTGAGCTGCCCACCTTCTTCGTAACCGATGTATCCCGGAGGTGCACCCACCAAACGAGAGACCGTGTGCTTCTCCATGTACTCGCTCATGTCGATGCGCACCGTATTGTCTTCGGAGTCGAATAAGGCAGCGGCGAGAGTCTTGGCCAATTCCGTCTTACCAACTCCAGTGGGGCCCAAGAAAATGAACGAGCCGATCGGCCGACCGGGGTCCTTGATCCCTGCTCGTGCCCGAATGACAGCATCGGCCACCAAGGTGACGGCTTCATCCTGTCCGATCACGCGCTCATGCAAGATCTCGTCAAGTTTGAGCAGTTTCTCCCGTTCGCCCTCAACGAGACGGGCTAAAGGAATGTTGGTCCACTTGGAAACGATGTCAGCGATCTCTTCTTCAGTTACCTCTTCTTTGAGGAGCCTGTGGCCATCGTTCTTCGCTGCGACTTTTTCTTCTTCCAAAGTGAGTTGCTCTTGCAGGCGTGGCAATTCTCCGTGTTTGAGCTCGGCGGCTTTGTTGAGGTCGTAGTCTCTTTCCGCCTGCTCAATCTCGAAACGAACCTGTTCTAGACGTTTCCTGAGTTTTTGAACTCCTGAAATCGCCTCTTTTTCGCTTTCGTACTGAGCCCGCAGACCATCTGCCGTGGTGCGGAGATCTTGCAGCTCGGAGCGCAGTGCCTTCAAACGCTGCTTGCTGGCTTTGTCTTTTTCCTTTTTGAGCGCCGCTTCTTCGATTTCGAGTTGCATAACCCGTCTTGTTGCGGCATCTAACTCTGTTGGCATCGAGTCGATTTCTGTACGAATCATGGCGCAGGCCTCGTCAACTAGGTCGATGGCCTTGTCTGGCAAGAAACGATCGCTGATGTAGCGGTTGGAAAGTGTTGCTGCTGCCACAAGGGCATTGTCTTGGATCTTGACGCCATGGTGGACTTCGAATCTCTCACGGAGACCACGCAGAATCGAGATTGAATCTTCAACGCTGGGTTGGTCGACCATGACCGTTTGGAAGCGACGTTCCAAGGCCGGGTCTTTTTCGATGTACTTGCGATATTCATCCAAGGTCGTCGCGCCAATGCAGTGCAACTCGCCTCTTGCCAACATCGGCTTGAGCATGTTGCCAGCATCAAGAGCACCATCAGTTTTTCCTGCGCCAACGACAGTGTGGAGCTCGTCGATGAAAAGGATGATACCCCCTTCACTTTCTTTCACTTCATTCAGAACAGCCTTGAGCCGTTCTTCGAATTCGCCACGAAACTTGGCGCCGGCAACGAGGGAGCCCATGTCAAGCGAGAAAATAGAGCGGTCCTTCAAGCCCTCGGGGACGTCGCCGCGAACAATGCGGTGAGCTAGCCCTTCGGCGATGGCTGTCTTTCCGACACCGGGTTCACCGATGAGAACAGGGTTGTTCTTTGTCTTGCGACTGAGGATGCGGATGACGCGACGAATTTCGTCGTCACGGCCGATGACCGGGTCGAGTTTACCGTCATGGGCTGCTTTCACTAAGTCTCGCCCATAGCGCTCAAGAGCTTCGTAGGTCGCTTCCGGATTTGTGCTTTGCACCCTCTGGTTGCCTCGTACGTCATGAAGCGTCTCTTTGAATTTCTTCTCGTCGATACCGAATTCGTGGAGAATTGTCGTTGCGACGTTGTCCTTGGATTGCGCCAGAATTGCCAACAAAAGATGCTCGACGGACACATAGTCGTCCTTCATCTTCTTGGCTTGTTTTTCCGCAGCGGAAAGAACTCGAGAGAGATCGTGGCTCACGTAGATCTTGCCAATCTCGGTGGCACCACCAGAAATCTGGGGTCTCTTGGCGAGTTCTTGTGCGACTGCCGAGGCGATAGCTCTTGCGTCGCGTCCCATGCGTTCGATGAGTCGCGGGATAAAACCCTCTTCTTGCTCAACGAGTTCAAGCAGAAGGTGGGGCACATCAACTTCTTGGTGCCCAAGATTCATGGCGCGCGTTTGGGCACCTTGGATAGCTGCCTGAGATTTTTCCGTGAGGTTATTTGGATTCATTGTCTGTACTCCTATCTGGGCCGTTGGCAGATAGAACGCACATGGCGGGCCAAACGAGACAAAAATGGCGTCACGACTTCTTGGTAGCTCGCGCCCTAAGATCCCTGTGGAAATGGATTTATGGCGATGATTAAGGGCGCCGAAACATCCTTGCGCGGATTGTCGTCGACTGAGGATATTCCCGGCAAATCCCTGACAATCTGGCAATAGGACTGCCATTTGCGCCGATGTCAGGGCGTCAGTGTGATCACCGGCACATTTGTGCTGAAGGCGAAACCC
>JAJRYU010000115.1 GCA_024275615.1 Planctomycetota bacterium | reverse complement strand
GGATAGTTCGTTCCAGGTAGTCGGATCGCCGCGCGCGACCCAAATTCGTCAGCTTGCGTGCTTTACAAAGGTCGCAGCAGCCGATAGCTTCCCGACACCAATCAAAGGAACGCCCAGAGAAGGGAAAGAACAGGAATGAATCAAGTCGCACGCGTTTTTGTCGTCATCAACATTCTGTTGTCGGCCGCGTTTCTCATGGCAGCTGCAACATTTTTGCATCAGAGCACAAATTGGAAGCAGATCGCTGCCGATACCGAGACCGCCAAGATGGACTCGGAAAAGGCACTCAATCACCAGATTGCTCAACTTGATACCGATATCAAGAATCTGCAAGACGACCTGAACAGTCGTAAGGCAAAGGTCAATTCACTCAATAGTGATTTGAGCGCTGCCAAGACCGAGGCAAGCAATGCCTTGGAGCAGAAGAATCAAACCGAACGTAAGTTCACGTTGCTTCAAGAAACACATAACCAAGCCGTCTCCAAACTGGCGGCTCTAACGGATTCCGTTGGTGGTTTGGAAGCACGCATCGAAACTTATCGTGCTGCACGGGAAGCCGCCCAGGACAAAGAACGTGACGCCTTGGCTGAGCAAGCCAGGATCGCCGCTGTTCGCGAAACTCTCAAGAAGGCCAAGGCCGCGCTTGAGAACAACGTGAAGGATCTGCAAGGCCGTCTCAACTCAACCATGACTGAATTGCTCGCTTATCGTGGCGCATACCCACCACCGAACAATAAGTCCCAGCCCGTGGTGAATGGCCAAGTCATTCGTTTCGATGCTGGCACCAATATGGTTCAGGTCAATAAGGGTGCCAATGATGGTGTTCGACTTGGTCACCGCTTCGATATCGTTCACGGCAGCGACTTCGTTTGCACCGTCATGATCGATTACATCGATGGCAGCACGTCAGTGGGACACATTGCTGTGCCAAGCACGACGGGTGCGAGCCCGATTTCTGGTGATAAGGCAACAAAACTGTCCGGCATGTAGTCCGTACAGAATCCAAGGAGAAAGACATGGCCAAAGGATTTGATGACGACGACATGGACGACCTCGATGTATTTGAGGAAGAAACGGACAATGCCGTCGCGCTGACAAGCGGATTGATCATTATGACGACTGTCTGCCTGTTGGCAGCCATCTTTGTGATGTTTGCCGCTCTCAGCGAGATCCACGGTGTCGGCCCCATGGCTGGCTAAGGATCTTTGACCCACGACAAAAGAAAAGCTCCTCTCAGTTTCCGAACTGTGAGGGGCTTCTTTTCTAATGCCTCACACCGAATAGAATCACGTACTGCTTGCCAATTATGGCTGTCACGCCCCACTAATCGTGGAAAAAGGGACGCATCCTGGCGGTTCGGATTTTTTGCGTTGCCAGGGTTCGGTATGCTGGGGCCACCGTAGGAATCTCTGTTCCTACGAGATCAGTTCCCTGAAAGGAGCTTTGTTCGCTTTATGTCCGAAGCCTGCCAAAACTACGGCCGCTGGCGAGGTGCCCCTCCAACGATCATTCAGGGGGGCATGGGGGCTGGCGTTTCCAATTGGGAACTCGCTCGTGCGGTTTCCCAGGCGGGGCAACTTGGGGTCGTTTCCGGTACTGCTCTCGACCTTATTTGCGCCAGAAGGCTCCAATGTGGTGACAAAGATGGGCACATTCGTCGGGCCCTGGCCCAATTTCCCATTGCCGAAATGGCTGCGCGGATCGAGGAAAAGTACTTCATCGACGGCGGCAAGGCCAGCGATCAGCCTTTCAAAGGCAAGGCCATGGTGGGCCATGAACCATCTCAGGAGTTGCTGGAACTACTGGTCGTCAGCTCCTTTGTTGAGGTCTATCTCGCCAAAGAGGGGCATGATGGCCTGGTTGGCATCAACGTTCTGGAGAAAATTCAGGCACCAAATTTGCCAACTATCTATGGCGCCATGCTCGCGAACGTCGACGTTGTCACCATGGGAGCGGGTGTGCCAACGGCCACTCCGGGAGTGCTGGAAGACTTTTCAGCTGGCCGAGCCACGGCTGTTGATTTGCATTTCCCCATGGAAGCCGACACCGCCAAACCCAAGCTGACATTTGATCCGGCGTGTATTTTTGCTGACGGGGCGCCGGAAATAAGAAGGCCGATCTTCTTGCCGATTATTTCGTCGGCGACTCTTGCTGTCATGATGATGAAAAAATGTGGCTCCGGAGTGGATGGGTTTGTCATTGAGACCCCAACTGCAGGTGGCCACAATGCGCCCCCACGAGGACGCACCCAGATCGATGAACATGGCGAACCCATCTATGGGAAAAGAGATGTCGTTGATTACGGCGCAATCAGATCTCATGGCATTCCCTTTTGGATCGGAGGCTCTTATGGCAGTCCCGATCGTTTGCAACAGGCTCAAGCATCCGGGGCGTGTGGGATTCAAGTTGGCACTCTCTTTGCCTTCAGCGACGAGTCCGGCCTTGACCCGAACTTGAAACAACGTGCTCGCGAAATGAGCTTGGCGGGTGAGGCTGCGGTCTTCACTGATCCTGTGGCGTCACCGACGGGTTTTCCATTCAAGGTCCTCCGCATGGAGGGAACCAATTCCGAGCTCGAGCAATATCAGAACCGCAAGCGTGTCTGTGATCTTGGGTATCTGCGCCACTCTTATCGCCGACCCGACGGAGCGATTGGTTGGCGTTGCGCCAGTGAACCTCTCGCGGCGTGGGAGAAGAAGGGCGGCAAGAGTGAGAATGCCGAGGGCCGCAAATGTCTTTGCAATGGCCTGATGGCCAATATCGG
>JAJRYU010000114.1 GCA_024275615.1 Planctomycetota bacterium | reverse complement strand
TCAATTCCTGAAGCGGAGCTGAGGACCGCCACGATTTCAGTAAGCGCCAGGAAGAGAAACGCTAAGCTGGTTAGCATTGCGCCTCGGCGCAGGCGCTGAACACCCCTGGAATATGAATTGACGAAACAGACGCAGGCGAGCGTGGCGAGGCCAACTCTGAGCAGTAACTCCAGGTAATCGCGCGTGTCATCGTTTTGGGTATTCACCCAGAATCGAGTGGCGACAAAGCCGAGGGTAAGCGGAAGCAGGAGCGAAATCGCAGCAATCCATACCTTTGCGCTTCGCGTCAGGCCCGAGGCCCGGCAATCGACCAAATTGATGACTTCAGTGTCTCTGTTCACAGACTTTCTCCCCAATTCTTGATCGGACTTTCCATGTCCTTGGGTTGATCTTGTTTGGGAGTCCAGCCGCTTATTCTCGAGAAAACCCGAGATGCCTGTTCACTTATCGTACATTCTATCTGTCCAGGATCGACGAATTCTGTAGGATCCCATCCAATGGCAGCGCAGATACATCACGTGCGGAACCGAAATGATCTTGATCAAGCCCTTGCGGCAATCGAGGCCTGCCAGCTTATCGCCGTCGATACCGAGTCAAACAGTATGTACGCCTACCGTGAGCAGGTGTGCTACGTGCAGCTTCGAGCTGAAAATGACATCTTTCTGATCGATACCGTCGCTCTTCGTGACCTCGATCCCCTCATCCCCATTCTTGCGGACCCAAGCCGCGTGACGATTCTGCATGGTGCTGACTATGACGTCGTCTGCCTGGCCCGGGACTTTGGCATTCGCTTTGGCCGCATCTTTGACACCATGCTCGCCAGCCAGCTATTGGGAAAACCTGGATTGGGCTTGGCGGCCTTGTGCCTGGAGTATTTTGACGTCGAGCTGGACAAGAGCCTGACAAAATACAATTGGGGGCAGCGGCCCCTTGAAGACAAGTATGTCAAATATCTGGTCGAAGACGTGGCCTACCTCTATGAGATCCGCGAACGATTGACTGCCGAGATAGCCGAAGCGGGCCTGGAAGAAGAGGTAGAAATCGAGTTTCGCCGCACCGCCGACCTCATGTGGAAAAAACGCGTGGTTGACCCGGAGGGTTACCGCAAGATAAAGGGATCAAGGCTGTTGGAGGGCACAGCTCTCGGTGTCTTGAAGTCTCTGTACTTGGTACGTGAGAAAATCGCCGAAGCAGAAAACCTACCTCCTTTCAAGGTTGCCAACTCGCAGGCTCTGCTTGCTCTGTCTCGTGTTTCCCGAGCGACAAGCGGGCAGATAGCCAAGCAGCGCGCGTTCAGGCCGCGCATTTGGCGCAAATATGAAGCCGAAATCGTCGAAGCGGTTCGCCAAGGTATCGCTGGCGAAGTAAAACCAGAAACGCCCGCCAAGAAAGCGCGTTTGCCCCGGGAGATCGGGCTGTGCAATGATGAGCTCAGAGAGTGGCGCAAGGCTCCGGCCGAGGAGCGTCAGTGCCCGCGGCTCGTTGTTCTTCCTAATCACGCCATCGCTGAGATCTTGGAATTGCGCCCGAAAACCATGGAAGACCTGGCACTCATCAAGGGCCTTGGTGCCAAGAGAATTCGTCTCTACGGTGAGGCCATTCTGGCTATCACGCGCCAGCGACTTTGAGCCAGTTATCTCGCCACGTACTTGCCGCCACTACTCTCAGCCAATCGCTTCATGAATTCACGGTCATGGCCCTTGCCTACACCGATGGTATGGATCTTGATCTTGCGGAGCGAGTTCATGGATAGCACCTTGTTGAGAATGTCCTCAGTGTTGGTGACTCGTCCCGCTGTTGGTTGACCGTCGGAAAGGAAAAAGATCGTGTCAAGGGCAACTTCGCCGTATCCCACATCTTTGGAGCCACGGCCAGCAATGTCAAAAACGTTGACTAAGGGTTCGTAGATGTTTGTGCCGCCGCCGGCGGTCGCGTCAACGATATAGGATTTGGCCGCCTTCTTGATTTTGGCATTTGCGACGACGAGCTTCTTCTGCCACACCTTGAAGTCCGTTGAATAGAACATGATGTTGAACTTCGCATCCTTTGGAAGCGACGAGATTGCCGTGAGAAGTTCTTCCTTGGCCACTTGGATCTTGGTCTTGCCTCCGCCTCCGTACTCGGCTGGCTCTTCCATGCTGCCTGAGATGTCGAGGATAAACACGATACGTTTGGAGTAGGTCTTGATGCCATAGAATCGTGTGCCACCCTCGCGATCTCCTCCAGCGGCGGCCACAGGGTCATCCTTTGCGAGTTTTTCGCTGGCTGTCTTGAAGTCGCTCTTTGATTTGATCCACCAAGCAACCCAGTCGTCGTGTAATTCGCCCCATGTTTGTTCGGTCAGAGTCCTCAGTGCATCAGTGATGGATTTCTCGACGCCAGATAGCTTGTTTCGCGTATCTTCGCTCTTGCTGGCGATTTCTCCCAGGCAATCAATAAGGGCATCCACGGACTCGCTGGTGTCGATCTTCTTGAGCGCGGCAATGGCTGCCAGCATGATCTCGGTGTCAGCGTCGGCCTCACTGAATACAGCCCGCAGGCGTTTGAAAACCGCGTCGGTGCCTGTGGCGCACAGGGCCAATGCCTGAAAGGCGCTGATGCGTTCGTTCTCTTGATAGTGCCACTTGGCTCGGAGTCGCCCCGCTTGCTCGCGGCGTTTCATACGGCGCTCGAAATCGTCTCGCTGAGATTCCTCGCGCTTCTTCGCCAGGCCGAGAAGCCGCGCGATGGCCTTCTTGCCGCCAACGTGTCCCATCAAGAGGATCAAATCTCGTCTCTTGGCTGGATTCCATGTCGCGTCGAAGGGGTCAAGCACGAATGATTTCAGCGCCGCATCACGAATGGCCTGGTCTCGATCGTGTATCGTCTTGCCGATGGCAATGATCTCGTCGTCGGCGTCCTCTTTGGGCCCGTCGTTCTTTTTCTTGTCGTCTTTTTTGTTGTTGGGGTCGACAAGCCTGCGGCTCTCTTCAGCGGTCACACGGGCCAGGGTGAGACCACGCTTTTCCAAGATCCGTCGGGCAGCCAGCAAGAAACCTTGGGCTTCCATTTTTTGCATGCCGACGAGGTTCTCGGTGGCGCTCTCAGACTTCAGGCTCTTGACGATGGAGCGCAATTCCCCCTCGTTGCTCTTCCACCATTTCTCCCACAGCGCCACGTTTTCGGAGTAGCTCACACCTGCGAGAAGCGCAAGAGTGCTGATGATGTCGCCACGGATGCGACCTTCTTCTTTTTTGAGTCGCTGGATAAGAGCAGGGATCATGTCAATGGATGCGAAGCGCCGAGCCGCTTCGATGGCTGCAGCGCGTACTTGCCAGTTTTCATCTTCGAGCGCAAACTTGGCCGCTTTGCCGCCACGATAGTCGCCCAGTTTTTCCAGAGCCTTGAGGGCGCCGACACGAGCTTCTGACTTTGGCGCATTGGCGGCGATGCCAACGAGACCAATCACGGCCTGGGGGTTATGGATGTAGCCGAGTATCTCAAGATAAAGAGCTTTTTGTTCCGGCTTCTTGAGCCGTTCGTAGTTGGCGAGAAAGAGGTTAGTGGCTTCCAGTTGAGCGGCTTCGTCCAATCCGGTGATGAGATCGCCGATGCCCGTC
Source organism: Planctomycetota bacterium (assembly GCA_024275615.1). Classification (GTDB taxonomy): domain Bacteria; phylum Planctomycetota; family DRQF01; genus S139-23. The sequence continues at coordinate 6,301 of JAJRYU010000114.1, read as the reverse complement.
TTGAGCATCTCGATGGTGGATAATTCCAGGCGAAGACCTCGATCGAGTGGCGCGATCTTTTTGGTCAGCTCTTCAATTTTTTCTGGGATTTGGCCCACAAGGCCCTTGGGATACGTAGGGGACCCAGGGTTTCGCTTGAGGTAGGCCGACAGTCGTTTGTCGAACTCGCCCCGAAGCTTCGCCAACTTCTTCAGTGTCGGTTTCGACTTCTTGTCAAGCTTGGCCGCCTCTTTGCGTGCTTTGTGAAGTTGAACAAGCATGTCCTTGACGCCGCGGGCGTCGCCTGCCGCTCTGAGGCGTCGGATGCCGCTGCGCCGGTCGCCGAGTTTGTCGCTGCGGATACTTCGCTTGAAGTGTTTCTTGGCGGCATTGTAGTCTTCTTGCCCCATGGCCGTCATCGAAGTGAGGCAAAAGGCAAAGAGCAGGAGGGCGATTGTTTGGTGGGCTGTATGCTTCATGACTTACGTTCAACTATTCCTGGGATCGGTCTATCCAGCTATTGGGCCGGGGGATGCAAAATACCAAATCCCCTGGTTTTGCGCGTTCAAATAGCAGGAAGGTTGGACAAATCGATGTAAGGGTGGATTTACAATGGGCGAAAGTGCCATTTTCGTCGTGACCGGAGTTGTGCTGCGCTATCCGTGTTTGCTCTCAGTGGATTATTCTTCAATGAGTTCCCCCTGTGTTTGCCATCCCGTATAAATGGGGAACAATGTACGTTCGTGAGCTCATGAACGCGACTGTCTATACGATATCGGCCCTAAGGAGTTGGAATGGCTCGAGTTGCCCACAAGAAAAAGCGCAGTCTAAAAAGCAAGTTTATGCGCTTTATTGTCATCAACATGATTCCGGTGACGGGCCTTGTTGCCCTAGGCTGGGGCCTAAACCAAGGCAAGATCCCCCTCGATTCGTTGCCTGGTGGAGTTGGACGGAATGCTCTTTATTTTGGCGTTGCCATCGCCTTGCTCATCGTCGCGACGTCGTTCTTTCTGCCCTTAGTTCATGGCATCGCCCGACATTTTGCGACAACCCTGGGCTGGTCGTCAGAAGTCCGCAAAGACTGTGGTGCAGCAAGGAAGTTATGGGAATTCGCTTGCTGGCTACCAAGGCAACTCACCTATCGAATTATGGTTGTGTTGCGATCTGGTTTTATTCTGGTTTCACTCGCTCTCATCTTGTGCAGTGTAGTCTTCATGATTCGCATGGTGAAGCCTGATTTTCTTGAAGACAAACTCGATGTCACTGCCAGAATGGTTCAGGCAGAAGAAATCGTGCGAGACTTTAAGTTCTGAAGAAGAGACGATGATGTCTGTCGCTATGCCATGGTTGATGACCGCAAAGTCGTGAACAATGAGGGCTCAGTCTTTCTTGACCAAATTGAGTCCACGTCCGCCGACAAAATAAGCGTCAGACTTATAGGCGTTGGCGTTGCGGTATGCCGCTGCCGCCACTCCGGATTCCTTTGACACAGTACGATGCAACTCGCCCTTTATCGTGGTAATGCTGATCTTGGACGAGCTATGACTGTCTACTGAGACGTCGCCAGTGAACTCGTGAAATTTCTCGCCATCGTCGAGGAGGGCTGTGAAGCCATAACTCTTGTCATTGGTCCATGGGTTTCGAGGGTATCCATAGCGATCAACATTGAGAGAAACCAGCTGCAAATCCGCGAGAGTGCCCGCTGCCGCATTCTTGTCTTCTAGTTCGGTGACGACGCTTGCTTCAATATTCTTCAATTGCTCCAAGACGTACCCTCTGTCTTCTTGGCGACTGACTTGATGAGCGGCCATTTCGGCCCCTTGATTGAGCCATGTGTAGACGATGCTGCCTATTGTTTGGCTAGCGGCGAGGGAGCGAGAGTCTTTCTCGCTAATCTTGATGCCGTTCAAGATCTGGATGGCGTCAACAGTCGTGAAAATGATGAGAACGGCGAGGATGAAAGAGACTGTGCCCTTGCTGAAAACATGGAGCTTCTTGTTGATGGCCCGCAATACGAGAACCAAAACGAAGGCGCCCGCAAAGAAGAGCACGGCGCTTTTCATGCTTATGATGCTAATTGTTGGGTCCATCAGTCCATTGTCCAGTCTTCGAGAGGGCTCTTAGCCTAAGCTTCTGACCCTTCAGGGGCCAGCAGCGATCCGCACTGGCCGACATCGCCTGGGATTTCAGGCCGTTGAGGCTCAGGTCCACGAGATGACAGCACATACGGCTCTTGACGGTGTCTATTTTGACAATACTCTGTTTATCATGAGTCTTTGCCCGGTAAGGACTTGCAGGCGGCATCCTAGTCGCCAAGATAGCTGAGTGACGATTCCTGGGGCCCAGTACGGCAGAGGTGATGTCAGAGATTCCACAATCCAGGCCAGACTCCTCGGGGGAATCCGTGCCCCGTGTTTGCGAATCCTGCCGTTTCGGCTCGGGTCCAAGCCGAGATTGCAGCCTTATTGTTGCTGGCAACCTCCGTGAGCTCTTGGATTCCGGGCCTTGTCAGCTTGGACGCCATATTCGCAGCCGCGTGAACGTCATTCTGCGCCGTAACTTTCCCTTGGTGAAAGAGCAGTCGGACGATCTCTACCAAGAAGCCATTCTCAAACTCTTGGAAGGAGGGACGTCGTTCCCCGGTGCCCAGATCAAGGGACTCGCAGCGCTGCGTCGCTGGCTCATGCGTTTCCTCCGCAATCAAGTGGTGGATTACTTGCGCCGGCAGAAGGTCATTACTCGGCTACGTTGCGGAGCGTGTGAGAATTTCAGTCGCAATACTCCGCAACGATGCCTGTTGGAGTTTGTGACCAGCCCGGGTGGCGAGCTCATTCCCAATCCATGGTGGGGTGATCGCGTCACACCGAGTACGGATCCTCGTCGGCTTGACCCGCGCTGCTCGGAATTCGATTGGCGGCGTCCGGCGACTTTTGACGTCTTTGACGATGACGTGGCCGCGACAACGCCGGCAGCGAGTCGCGCCGAGGAAGCAGTTCGTGTTTGTCTCCTGGCGATTGATCGTTTGGCGGCAGCGTCGGAGCGAGGAGTCCGGGAAGCTGCAGTCATCGCAGGCCACTACTTTTCGAAGCGGACAGTTTCAGATTTGGCCCGCCAGTCGGGAGTTTCCGAAAAAACGATCAAGCGGCTCTTAGCAAGTGGCCGCGTGTCTTTGCTGAAGATCATGACCAAGGAATTTGGTCTTGAGTCACCGGCAGAACTTTTGACCTGATAACTTGATTCGATTCTTGACCGAGTCCTAAGGAGCATAGAAGAAGAAACCGTCCCATGTCTGATCTCGAAAAAAAAATCGAAGCACTAGACATCTTGCTGCGGCAGGTCGGGGATACACCTGCCATGCAGACAGTTCGTGAACGCGCGGAAGATTCAGGCCATTTGGATGATGATTGGATTCTGGCACTTACGACGAATGCCGCCAGTGAGGAAGAACGGCAATTCGCCAGGCGCCACGTTGTCTTTTGTGACCAATGCGCCAATCTCTTGTTGAATCGTGGCGGAGAGGCGGATGAAGGCGTCGTTGCTTTGGATGTTCCTGCTCCCAGAATCGAGCCCAAGCGGAAAAATGTCCGCAATGATTTTCTCAGAGTGGGTGTGGGCTTGGGGATCGTCGTCATTCTCTCAGTGATCGTCTATGTTGTCCTGCCGAGTTGGTTGCGCACAGAGTTTGCGGACTCGAATGAACTGGAATCATCAAAGGCCCCCATGACCGTCGGGGCTCGAGGTGCCAACGTCACTGAAGACGGTCGCTTGAGCCTAGATCGCTTGGCGTATATGACTCTTCAGCCACAGGAGGATCGTGGTGAGGAGTATGTCTACGTTCTTCTTGTTGATGCCAATGGCGACGTGAGCCGCCTCGAACCGAAGAGTGGCTTGGCAACGCGCCGCCTCTTGTCGAAGACGGTGGAGCTGCCAAACGACTTCGGTGGTTATGATCTGAAATCGAACCCACAACTGGCGGCCGGTCAGAGGATTGGCCTATTCGTCTACATGAACAAGACTCGCATTGGCCTCTTCGAAGGTGAAATCTTCGACCGCGTAACAAAGCAGCGAATCAAGAACGAAGCCATGACTGAACCCATCCCACTAAACGAGGCGAGCTTTCGAGCCTTGACCGCAAAGATGAGAAAACTCGGTTTTCCTGGCCGCGTTTTTTCGACGTCGGTACGCCTCATCCCCTAATCCACCTGCGCTCTTGTGTCAGTTTCGGCGGATGGCCCCCTTCGAAGTGAAGGTGCGTCCGCCGCACGATTGGCTCTTGGAATGGGGAATCGAGCCAATCGTGCGCCGGCGCCAAGGGAGAGATAGACGCCAAGAGACTACGAATTACAAAAAATGTCGGAATTCGCCACCCTGGTAGCGAGCTTGCCATGCGAGGTAGAGTCACTTGGAGCGCCAAGCCCGACCGTAACCCCTGTTGTCTACTTGTTTTGGTGTTGCTGGGTGAGCCAGGCCTTGATGACTTTCTCGGCCGGGCGACCTTGAGGAGAATACTCCCAGTCTTTGATGTAGCGCGTGTCAGTGTGATAGCGCCAAATGAAGAATCCACGAAACCAGTCTTGGTCTTGGATAGCGTCGAAGAAAGACCGGAAACAGTCGGCCTGATGGGCAGGAGCAGTCTTTTTGCCCGCCGCAGTTGTCCACTCCCACGGTTTCCAGCCAGCCTGGTCAAGGGCTGGGTAGCCCACTTCTGCAAACAGAATCTTGCGATCGTATTGCTGCGAAAGACCGCGCAACTTGGCGACGATGGGGAGCCAAGCTTGCCGCATTTGTTGGCGGGTTGCGGAAGGGGCTTTGGCCACCGGAAAATATGCACCCACGCCGATGTAGTCGAGGGCACTCCAGAATTTGACTTGTTCGTATTCCTGGTACCAATTTGCTGAGTAGACGATTTTGCCGGAAAAGCGTTTGCGTACCCGTGCGATGATCTTACGCCACTGCTCTGGAAAGGCGGTTGTTGAGTGGCGGTATTCCAAACCCAGGCAGAAAAGGGCGACTCCTTCAGACTCCGCCAGGGTAGCGTAACCCTCAAGCATTTGTGCCAAGTTCTCGTGGAATTGATCCCAGTCAGATGGACTAGACATCTTGATGTCACCACGCCAAAGGGGGTTCTTGGCGCGAAAGAACGTCGGGCTTTCGATCCTGGGAAAGAGCAGGACTTTGAGTTTGTTTGCCTGCAGCCTACGGATGATGCGCCGGTGTTCAATCGCACTGGTGTTGTCGGTGATTTCTGGTTTCAGCGGATCAACCATGGTGGGTTCTGGCGCGTAGGCGACCCAAGAAAATCCTAAATCATGGATGTATCCCATCTGGCGCTCGCCTTGCTTACTGAGATAGCCATCCATCCCATGGGGCGCCAACCATGCTCCCGCCACAAAGGAGTCCTTGGGCTCCTTGGCCGGATCATGGCTGCAAGCGAATAGAAGAACAGAGATGGCGCATAGGGGAAACCCGAGAGTGGGTTTCACGCTTGTCCTCTGATTTCGTCAATGTGATCGCGAAGAAACTCGGCCGCGCCTCGCAAACGAAACATGACTTGCTGATCATCGAGGTCGAGGAGTTCACCGATCTCCATCGAGTCGAGCCCTTCCACGTAGTGCATGCGGAATGCGCGACGCCAATCTCTTGGTAGCTGGCTCAGTTTCTCTTCGACGACGGGCATGAGCTCTTCAGTGCCCAACATCGATGCGGCCTCACTCGCGATGGCGTCGTCGGTGGTGTTGATGACAACATCCCAACCCTCCAGGGCGACGTGGTTGGTGACGGGAGGTGCGTCCCCCTGGGTGCCAGAGTGGCGCGGAATTGTCCTGTCAAGCACATCCATGGCGGACCGAAACAGCCAACTTCGGCGACTGAGGTGTCTGGGTTTGTGGTTGAAGAAGTCAATGGCATGAGCCATGGTCTGTTCCATGATCTCTGTCGGGTCCACCTCGATTTCCGGGTGGCGCCTTTTCAGTTCCAGAACTTCAGCGGCAATGAGGTTCTCCAAACCTTGACTGTGTTTGCCGAGTCCTTTGCGAAATTTCTCAAAATCCCGGTCTTTGGCACCGTCGAGAATCTCTTTTTCGTTGATCGACTCCAGCGCGTTCTTGTCTGCCCGAGTGGTGTTGTGCAGATGTTCTCGGCGCATGAGTTCCTTGAATTCATTGAGTTGACGCACCAGGCGCTTGAAGGCGCGGTCAAAGGATCCGCGAAGATGGGGTTCTTCGGCGTGGGCGGAAATTGTTGTTTGGGGCAAACTCAAGCTAATGACGAAACGATGCATGCGGTCACGTTCCGCGACCTGGAGTGAAATGTGGGCCTGGCG
>JAJRYU010000113.1 GCA_024275615.1 Planctomycetota bacterium | reverse complement strand
TCACCGTGGAGCACCATGCGTGTATCAACGAAAGCCGCTCTTTCGGATTCTCCGGTCTCCGCCAGAGCTTCGGTTAGAAAGGTCTTTCTTTGGCTGATGGGAAGAAGAAACAGGGGGTGATCATGAAGGTCTGAGGGGATCTTGGCCGAAACTCGCTCAGCTTCAAGGAAAGCAAGTGTCTCCAGATTCTCCTCCGTATTCACCGGATTGAATCCAAGCTGCTCCCCTTTTTCTCCGGCTTCGCTAAAAACCCAGCTGAAGCGAAACAAGGCCCCTTCCGAGACTTGGGAATAGACTTCCAAGCCACGCATGAGACCCGCCACAAGGGTTGTCTTGCTCGATCCATTCGGGCCATGCAAGAGAAGCATCTTGTCGTTTTGGCGCCGTTGAACGAATTCTCTCAGCGTTCGATAGAGAGCACCTTGCGTTTCTTCTTGGCCAATCGTGGCATAACTTGTGTCACCTTCTAGCCCGTCGAACAATTTGAATCGACGCGTCTTGACGCCGCAGGCGAGGACATCTTCTGTGCCAAAGTAGTCCATCATATCGGCGATGTACTGCGACGAATTTCGAGTCAAAGAATAGGGGCGCTGTAGCACAAGCTCCAAGAACTCAGCAAAGGATAGAATGACACTTTGATCGGCGAAATTCTGCTCTGATTCACGGCTCAGTTCCTCAATGATGTCGTCGATGGATTGCATAAGGTCGGGCTCCCGTTTGGGTCCGAGACTACCCCAGCTCGGACATTCCCCATCATATACGTCGACATTCTCTGCGGCGCCCACAAGTTCCTTATTTGGCGAAAGTTGGCGGTATTTTGCTGCCCAATTCAGGAACGAGCGAGAAATCGGTCAGCCAATTCGTCCTCAGAACAGCAGGGGATGTCACGATTGGCGGGAGGATAAGCGTGGACAAGAAAAATCACCACAGCACTGGGTAGTACTGTGGTGATATGACCCCGACGGGATTTGAACCCGTGTTGCTAGGATGAAAACCTAGTGTCCTGGACCTGACTAGACGACGGGGCCCACTATTTTCATGAGGGCAGAAGGACTCGAACCTTCGACCCACTCCTTAAAAGGGAGTTGCTCTACCGACTGAGCTATGCCCCCGAGTGCGCGGAATTATAGAAGCCAGAGCGATGGTTTCAACATGAATCTGCCGCGAATGAGGGTCCGAGCGAGAATAAATTCACAGAGATCGCGCCCAAACTTGCACCACATTTGGTTTGGGCGATTGGGCAGGAGCGTGAGCATACTCCCTTCAGGCGAAGATCCTTGCGATTGAGCACTGTCCCAAGCTGGGATGTAAGAACAAGAAAGCACTCTTGCGTGGAACCTGAGCCAGGCGGCCCTCAGATTTCCATGATTTCCGCGGACTTGACTTTGAAAACCTCGTCGACCTGCTTTTCGCTGGCTTTCGTGAGGTCTTGGATGTCACTGAGGATGCGTTTCAGGTCATCTTCCGTCAGAACGCTATCCTTTTTGGCCTGTTCAGCGTGCTTATTGGCGTCTCTGCGGACGTTTCTGATGGCGATGCGCTGGGTCTCGGCCAGGTCCTTGATCTTGCTCACCATTTGCTTTCTTGTCTGCTCGGTCAGAGGCGGCACGCTCAGCCTGATGACTTTGCCATCGCTATTGGGAGTGATGCCCAAATTGGCAGCCAAGATGGCCTTTTCAATCGCCTTGATTTGGCTCACATCAAATGGCTTGATGGCGATCGTCTTAGCATCGGGTGTCGTGATTTGGGCCAACTGGCCAAGAGGTGTCATCGAGCCGTAGTAGTCGACTCGAACTGTCTCCACCAAGCCACTGGATGCGCGGCCAGTCCGGAGTCCCTTGAGTTCATCGCCCAGGAACTCAACGCACTTCGTCATCTTCGTTTTGCATTCAGCCAGAATGCCATCATAAGAAAAGTCCACGGCGTCTGTCTCCTGAGCGAGGGTTCTATCCCGTTAGTCTGCGATCAGCGTACCGATATCGGCATCGCCTCGAATGACTTTATCAATGTTCCCATGCTGCATCATATTGAACACGACAATGGGAATCTTAGCTTCACGACACATAGTAATAGCCGTGTGATCCATAACCTCGATTTGCCTATTGATGACATCCAAGTAACTGAGGTTTTCCAAAAGTGTCGCATCGGCATACTTTTGGGGGTCTTTGGTATATACCCCTCCAACTTTCGTGCCCTTAAGGATGACATCACATCCTAGCTCACGCGCACGAAGGGCGGCCGCGGTGTCGGTGCTGACAAAAGGATTGCCTGTGCCTGCGGCGAGGATCACGATGCGGCCTTTGGCCAAATGGCGTTCGGCCCGCCGGCGGATGTAGGGCTCGACCACGGAATTGATTTCAATGGCCGAAAGAACGCGGGTATCCATCCCCATCGCTTCAAGCCCACCTTGGATTGCCAAGGCGTTTATCACCGTGCCTAACATCCCCATATAGTCAGCTTGAGCTCGATCAATATCGAGGTGGCCCGCTTGCTTGCCACGCATTAAGTTGCCGCCGCCCGTGACAACAGCAACTTGAACACCAGCTTCATGGACAGAAACGATCTGCATGCAGCAGCGTTCAATCGCATCGCGGTCGAAACCACCGTCCCCTTGATTGCAGAGAGACTCTCCGCTTACCTTGAGAAGGACACGATGATAGGGTCCGCGAACACTCTTGGTGAGATCGCCCTGTTCCGACGTCATAAAGCTTACTCGCCGATACGGTATTTGGTGAACCGAGCCACAGAGATGTTTTCACCAATTGTGCCAACCAAACCTGTCACCAAGGCGCCAATCGTCAAGTCAGGATTCTTGACGAATGGTTGCTCCAAAAGAGCAACCGACTTCTTGTACTTGTTCATCCGACCTTCGATGATCTTGGGCCAAAACTGCTCAGGTTTGCCCGATTCTTTCGCTTGGCCTTCGTAGATCTCTTTCTCTTTGGCAAGGAGATCCGCCGGAATATCCTCGGCTGACAACGCGATAGGTGCGGGATCTGCAGCGGCAATATGCATACAGATGTCAGTCATTGTCTTTTGAAAGTCTTCATTGCGTGCACAGAAGTCCGTCTCGCAATGCATTTCCAAAAGCACGCCCACTTTGCCGTTGGTGTGAATGTAGGACTGGACTCGACCTTCGGAAGTTGTGCGGTCTGCTTTCTTCGCTGCTTTCGCGACGCCACGTTTGCGCAACCAGTCAATGGCCTTGTCCAAGTCACCCCCAGACTCTTCGAGCGCCTTTTTACAATCCATCATGGGAGCGTCCGTCTGCCCACGAAGTTCTTTAACCATTTGGGCGGTGATCGCCATGCCTCATCCTCGTCTTGCAATTACGAATCGTCGTTGTTCTTCAACGACCTTATTACTTGTTCTCGGACCTTCTCAAGAGAAGGCTCTAACCTTCGACGGATTCAGGTCCTGTCGGGCCTGGTTTCGTTTCAGCAACAGCCGGAGCATCTGTGCCCACGGCGGGAGCATCTACTTTGGGCTCAACCTTTTTCTCACTGGATTCTGCCCGAGCATCTTCGCCTTCTTTTTCGGACAAGCGTCGTTCTCGCTCGTCGCGGGCCTTCTTCAGGATCTTATCCAGTTCAGCCTGTTCGGCGGCTTTCTTCTTTTGAGATTCCAGTTTGGTCTTTTTGGCCTGGTCTTTCTTCTTCGCAGTATCGGCTTTGCGCTTTTCTTCTTCGGCAAGGAACTGCGCATGCGCCTGACGCCCATTGCGAAGAGATTCGGTCAGTTTTGCCAACAGGACTTGCAAACTGCGCAGAGCATCGTCATTTCCTGGAATAGGAATATCGACCGTCGTTGGATCACAATCCGTGTCCAAAATCGCGATGACAGGGATACCCATTTTGCGCGCTTCGGCCACTGCGGTCTTCTCTTTTCGTGGATCAACAACGATCAAAGCACTGGGAAGACTTTCCATTTTCCGGATGCCATTCAAGTTGCGGAAGATCTTTTGCTTCTCGCGTTGAATGCGCGAGATCTCTTTTTTCTTCAGCGAGTCGAATGTGCCATCACTCTCCATGGCTTCCAGCTGCTCGAGGCGACGAAGACGTGAACGAATCGTGGTGAAGTTGGTCAAGATGCCGCCCAACCAACGCTCGGCCACATAGGGCATTTCGATCTTGGTGGCTTCAGTCTCAATGAGACTCTGGGCCTGGCGTTTGGTGCCAACAAAAAGGACTGTTTTGCCTTCGCCGGCGATCCCTTGGAGAAATGAGCATGCCTTGATGAGACCGCGCAAGGTTTCTTTCAGAT
>JAJRYU010000008.1 GCA_024275615.1 Planctomycetota bacterium | reverse complement strand
TGCTACAGCCGGACCGCTGGTCTGAGTTCAGACGTTGTTGTGACTCAGATCGGAATGAAGTCAAAAGAAGTTGTTGTCAAGCTTAACGAACTTAACCGTGCGGACTTCCTGGAAGTCGATGTCCGAGGCCCTGGTGGAATTCCGGTTGCACGCCCCCGCCTGACAACCTACTTGATCTTCAGGAATGGCGAGAAAGAAAGAACGAAATGGGGACGAAGTGGCATGATTCGCCGCACGGACGGCAAGTGCTGGATCGGGCATCCCACAATAGAAAAAAATGAAGGCGTCATCGTTGAGAGCTTTGTCCGTGTCGGCTGTGAATTCGGCATCAAGAAAATTCCTTATCGTCGAGGCAAGGCGTCGGCGATCAGAGTTGACTTCGGTGAAATGTCTATCCTTGAACTTCGTGTGACTGGCAAGCACGACGACGAGACACTGGCGGCTCTAGAATTGGAACTGCGCAACGAAGATGGCTATCGGGTCAGCTCCAAGGTCGGCAAGTCGCAACGGCGAGGGATGGGCGATCCCATGGATACAGAGCAGGTGGCTCGGAGGAAAGGGGAATGGCTTTTTGCTGGCTTGCAACCGGGTGCTTACACCCTTTCAGTGAGGTTAGGAAGACGCTCTCGATCCAAGATTCTGGCAAAAGCGGAGTTTGAGCTGCGGCAAGGGCGAAACCGTGAGTCCATAGAACTGCCAGCGCTCTACAAGTTGCTCGTCAAAATGAAGAACGGCACAGCACGCACCGCATCGCTAAAATTGACTGGATCAGCCCGCGGCCGTTCAATTCCATCTGTTCGTTTCGAGAACGGCACGACCGCAGAATTCAAGGGTTTGCTTGCCGGTGCCTACACTCTTACGGTGCAGGTTGGTCGGAAGACAATGATGAAGACCTTTTCCCTCCCTGGTGCCAAAGAAATGGTAATCGATGCCCAAGAAGGTCGAACAGCTATCGTGTCACGATGTGCAGATGGCAGCAGGGCGCATCGGATGGGGATTCGCGTGGGGGATGTTGTCATAAAATTGAATGGGAGTGCGATGAAGACATCAAGAGATGTCAACCTTGCGCGCAGTGGCCCGAGGAAAGACAAATTACTCACGCTTACTCTCGAACGGGACGGCCGGCAGAGAAACGTAACCCTTAACCGTGACGTCTACACCGAAAAAGGACGTCCTTTTCGGATCACCACGAGGTAGTTGCAGGTGGGCCTTTTGCCCGGATGGAGCCGGGGACGATGGGTTTGGCGCTTCTAATCGTGGCAAGGTGTAGTCCAATGGACCACAAATTCATAGAATCTCTTAGCTGGTTGAGCGCTCCGCCAACCCGAATTTCGAAACCGGAGAATTATATGAAGTTGATTGCAGGAGTCTTGACCGGACTCATGCTTCTTGTCGGCGCGGCATCTGCTCAGGCGGACAAAGAGCAACAGGAAGCCAAATTCAAGGCGAACTACGCCGCCAAACTCAAGAAGGAGTTCTTGTCGAAAGTAAGCTGGGAAACGACCTTCGCGGCTGCCAAGACAAAAGCCAAAGCTGAGAACAAATTGCTGCTTGGGTATTTCACCCGCAGCTACGCAAACTGACCACCTTGCAATCGACTAGAGGGGGGTCCCCTTCTAACAGAGTGGTGGGTGGAAGCAGCCAAGACCGTTGTTCCATACGTCAATATCACGGCAAAACTTGATAGTGTTGCCGATCAGGGTTTACTAACCAAAAAAGGCGGCGGGGGTTTTCCTTTCGTCACTATAATGACCAGCGATGGTGATGTGCTTTGGGAGTTCTGGCCCCAAGACAAGAGTGCATTTGATGCGGCCTACGGGCAAGCCAAGAGGCTGATTGAGCTGAAAGCGAAGTCTGTGGCTTCACCAACCGATAAGGTTGTTGCAGCGAATCACATGCTTCTCGATAGCAGTGGTCGTCAACAACGCCCTCAGGTTGCTTCGATCGCGGACTTGCAAACGGCGGCAGCTACTCCAGGGGCGGATGCCAAGTTGGTGGAAGCATTCAAGGAAAAGATACCAAGTCTTGCCATGAATGCCGCTCGCAGCGATGGTGGCAAGGCCGTCTATGAGCTCTTGCGCGGTGGCTACACTCCTTCGGGGCGATCCACGATTGGCATGTACTACTACGGTGCAAAGGGAGCCATTGTTGCCAAGGACGCGGCGAATGCCAGCAAATTCGTGGCGCTCTTCGAAGCGGCTGCCTCCAAGAATCCCCAATTCGCGGAGAGAGCCAAGAAGGACGCCGACAAGATGAGAGAAGAGATCAAGGCGTTGTCCGCTGCAAAATAAGAGCAGACTCCGTTGAAGGTCATCCTCAACTGTTAATGGAGAAGGCGAACGTTATGCGTTCGCCTTTTCTTTTCTTGTGACTGAGTTGCTCATGACCATTCTTGGGAATTCTACTTGAGTCTTGGAATTGTCTTTTGGAGTTCGAAACGAATGATCCGTGTTACTCCCGCTTCTAAGTCCAAATCTCTGAGTTCTCGGTTCGTTTGGTAGCCCTTGACAGGGTACCAGCCCACCATGACTTTTGCTGGACCTGGTCGCATTAAGACACGCATCTTTCCCTGGTTGTTCGTTCTTGGATGGTCGACAATGGATTTGCTGCTTTGGACCTGCATGACGCGTCCCTTGTCACCCGCGAAGCCAAACGCCACGCCAGGGATTGGTTTCTTGGTGGCGGCGTCGACAGCCTCAAAGATCACAATGGCGGCAACATCAATCGCGATCGAGATTTCTTGTTCTTGCTGATTCGGTTCGACCTCAATGTCCTGATAGGTTCGTACCAGTTCGGTGTTCTTGGGTGGATCAAGGCAGACCTTGAATTTGCCAGCAGGGAGATGCAGGAATATCTCTCCTTGAGCATCTGTCTGGCCATACGCTGACGCTTGGTCTTTTCCACGTCGATAGGCAGTGACACGAGCCGCTGGGATGGGGGCCTTGCTCACCGAATGAAGGCAAAGCAAGCGAACTGCGCAAGTCGTCGGCATGACAACGCGCACGGGGCTTGTCGCAATATCTGCTCCTTCAGAACCATTGACATTCGGCTCTAGGTTCAAAGTTTTTGGATTTCTGACCGTTGTTGCCACGTAGAGAGTCTTGGTGGCCCGTTCTGGGTGTCGGAGATAAAAGCTGAGAATCATCTCGGCAGGAAGGTCACGAATCACAAAGTTGCCTTGAGCGTCTGTTTGCACCTGCCGACGATATTCCGGCAGCCATTCCAATCCCCAGAACTCTCGAAAATTCACGTGGGGGTTCTTGCCTTCCTTGTCAATGTAGTCGCAGTTCACCAAGCTGGCTTCAACGTCACTCACGGGGTTTCCTACTTCGTCAATGATCTGTCCTCTCAAGGTCCTTGTCGGCTGAAAGACCAAATTCATGACGCAGACTTCGCCACGGTAAAAGGAATCGTCGCCGGCTATCTTCTTCTTGCCTGTTGGCCACTTTCCGCGCTTGACGAAACGCATGCCATGCCAAGAGAAACCATATCCCGGGGCCAATCCATAAATCAAGATCGTGCCCATGTCGCTTTTCTTATTTTGAGGCGGCACGACTTGGTCATCAAAACGGAAGTATCCCTCGTTATCGGAGACCATCTCATCGATGAGTTTTGATACGCCGTTCGTCGAAACGAGCTTTATTTGTGCGCCTACGACTGGCGTGCCATATTCGTCCACGGCCCGGCCTACAACTGTTACGACGATGTCTTCGAATTCCTTTGAGGATGAAGGCTTATCCTTCGCCGTAGTTGATGGTGTCGAGGTCACTAACGGCGCTGATTCTTTGAGTCTTGTCTTTGGTATCGGAACTCGCTTGGGCTGGCGCGTATGTTCAACGACAAGAGAACCTATTGAGGACTGATCCTGAATCTCGATCGGTTCATCTTCTTGATAGACGAACAAACCGATGCATAGAAAGAGACTAAGGGCAAGGAGGGCAGCGACTTTGGCGCTGCCCACGGCGACCAACATAATTGCCGTGTTTCCTTGATGAGTGTGAATTCTTGTCAGTGGCGCTAAGGCTACGATCCAGGCCGAGCGCTTGCCTCCATGTTTGGCATCGAGCTTCCGGCGAAGTTGTTTAAGACCTCGGCGGATTCGTGTCCGCACCGTTTCCTTGGGGATTGAAAGGAGGCGGGAAATCTCCGTGGGATCAAGACTGTCATAGAAGCGCATGGCGATGACTTGGCAGTAATCCTTGGGTAGTGAGAACACGGCATCAGTGACACGACGGATGATTTGTTCCTTTGCGACGACGTCGACAAGGTCGCCACTTTTGCATTCATGGTTTGGCAACACGTTTCGCTTAGCGGTGTCATCGCGGCGTTTCTCACTGCGAATGGCGTTGAGGGCAATCGTCCTCAGCCACCCTCGGGAGGACTTGACCTTCTTTGTTGGGGCGCTCAAAGCTGACAAAAAGGTGGTTTGAGCCAGATCATCTGCCGCGCTTCGTTCGGTGACCAAATGGTGCGCCAGCCTCTGAACAAATTCGTAGTGTTTGAGGAGTTCTTCGTTTTTCATACCCATCGCGGCTTCGCTCCCGGCCAATTTCGTCAATTCATCGTACTTGTTGGTACTGATGATCGCCAAGACAGAAGTGGTTCAGGAATCTGAGAATTGTTCATGATGGTCAATCGGGAGTCGGTGCCCTAGATTACGATGCTGAAAGTAGGGATACAGGCAGGGAATATGGCAATTGAATCCTCGCCTTCTGACTCGAAAGCGACCGGGATGGCTCTATTCGCCACGTCTCGATCTGCGAAAGGGAAAATCGATGCCCACTCTCAAGCTTGTCGCGATTGCAATCGCCTCCTTAACTCTTTTGCAAACAGGGAATGCCCAACAAACGAGCCATCGGTTAACCCTACGTATCAACAACGTGGAATGGAGCATCGTTGCCAAAGTGAAGCCAGTGACGATCTACAGTACCTGGACGGGGGAATTAATCCGTTACACTGTTCGGCGCAAAGGGGTCTTTGCCCATTGCATAAGTCACGAAGATGCTGGTCGGCTCATGGGCCGCAGGACCCACAAGCGAGGTCCAAGCGCGTTTTCTCTCAGTCCGTTTCCAGTGAAAAATCCTCGTGGATGGCGTATTGTGACATTTTCACGACTCGGCAACACTTCTGGACTTCGCAGTCAGATCATCTTGCCAAGTCTTCACGGCGATGATGATGAGCTAATACGGCCGCGCTATTCTCAGACGAGAATCGACCATAAGTTTGAACTCATAGAAAGACCAACGAAAAATGGCGTGGAAATCTGGGGAGCCTATCAAGAGTGGGGCAATGGCGGGACTTCCGGTTCTGCCTACGTTCCGTTTTGCAAGGTTCTGAAACACAACGGTGAATTCGTTCGAAAGACACTCCCGTCAGACCTAACAACGTGGCCCTTGAAGCAACTCAATGAGCAACATGCAGCTAGTTTCGTTGGCATTTTTGTCGCTGGATTTAGAGAGCATTCTCCTCTTGTGATGCAAGCTGCCTTGGATAACCGCTTCAAAGGTTGCGAGGTTTGGTGCAAGAGTTTTGGCTTGCCGGATACACGAAAGGGTTTGCAAGGGCTCATTGATGATACACGTCGCTTCTTGGAGATACGCGAGAGACTCGAGGCAAGATTGCCACAGGGTATTTTGAAAGACTCCGTCGATTGATCGCAGTATCCCGCTTTCTTCGCGATGATCGTTGGGGGCCCGGGGGCATCACCGGGACTGTCGAACGGGAGCGCCGAACGTCGGTTCGGCATCTTGGCTTTGGCACAGAATCGACGTGGGTCGAGGGGCCTTGCGCGGCCCTTCTCTTCTCCAACATATGGCAACGTCGAGAAGAAAGAGAAAAAGAAATGGCGGACTGACGTCCAGCGCTCCCGTTCGCTTCGCAAGGATTGTTGGAGGCAAAGCGGTCTCGCTTGTTTCGCGTTGATCTTGTGGTTTCGTGGACAAAAACAAGAACTGCCGATTTGACGGAGCTTTGAACCTGCCGATGAAATATCTCATGCTGGCGGAACTCTTGGGCTTTTCATGTGTTGGATACCCAGAACTCAAGGCAGGAATGATGTCCTGTTCATCGGTATTAAGGCAATATGCCCGTGCGCCCTCTTGTGGGGGCGGAGCCAAGGAGAATGAGAATGAAAGATCTGTTGGTTTTTGTTTGTTTCGTTGCGCTTGTCGGAGGAACGACGGACGCCCAAACGGAACGGGGGCGAAGGGGGCGCGAAGGCCAGAGTTCCCGTTGGGAGTTCTATTCTGAAAAGTATGACGCTAACAAGGATAGCAAGATCACTCGTGCCGAGTACACTCGCAATGACGCGACGTTTGGCAGGCTTGACAGCAACAACGATAATGTTCTGACGGAAGCCGATTTTTCGGGTTCGGGCCGCAGGAATCGTGGACGCGGCGGGAGACGAATGGCTGGCATGCGTGGCATGATGTTCAAACGTGTCCTTTCAAGATCAGCAGATGCAGACGAAAACGGTGCCATTGATGCCAAGGAATGGACTTCGTTTAAGAAGACCGTTGACAGCGACAAAAACAACGTGATCAGCGAAGAAGAGCTCACCAAGGTTGGCACGCCGGAACGGATGGCTCGCATGATGGTTCGCCGATTGGACCTCGATGAAGATGGCAAGACATCCCTCGATGATTTCAACGCTTTGTTTGCTCGCCTTGACGCCGACAAGTCCGGTGTTCTTGAGAAGGGAGAACTGAAAGTCGAAAGTCGCCGTAGGCGAGGCGGGCGAAGAGGGCAAGATTCCTCAGAAGCTGCCAAGGGCCCGACCTTGGGAAAAGGGGTCCCAAAACCTGGAGAAAAAGCTCCTGATTTTAAGCTCCCTGTGCTTGGTAAGAAGCAGAGTACTGCCCAACTCTCAAGTTTCTCCGGCAAGAAACCGGTTGCGCTTATTTTCGGTAGCTATACGTGACCACCTTTTCGTAGTTCAGCCGGTCGGCTGAAAGAGCTCTACTCTACCTACAAGGATCAGGTTCAGTTCTTTGTGGTCTACATCCGCGAAGCGCATGCCCTAGACTCTCGTTCTCCCAACAGTTTCGGCATGGTCGAAGACCCCATTACGGACGCGGAGCGTACTGCGGTTGCCAGCACGTGCATCAAAGAACTAAAACTCGATATGATACCCGCCGTCATTGATCGCATGGACGATCGTGTCAACAAAGCGTATCAGGGACACCCCGATCGTCTCTTCCTCGTCGGCAAGGATGGCAAGATGTCGTACTCCGGCGGGCGCGGCCCCAGGGGTTTCAAGACCGACGAACTTGAGTCGGCGATCAAGGCTGAACTCAAGAAGATCGGCAAGAAAGCGGCCGCCAAGAAGATTGAGAAGAAGATAGTCGATCTGTAGCCGAAATCTGCTGAGACTTGCAGTGGCGAGTTTCTACAAACCAAGAATTGGTGCCAACTGCGAGGGTCGATACTCGCGGTTGGCAATTTTTTGGATGCAAATTGGCTATGGGTTTGGCTGTCGCCCAGGCTTCACCAGCCGCGGTCTTCTCTTGGAATGGAATCCCAGGTGATACCCAGGCGACGTACCGGACGTAAGTAGATCGGCAGTTCTCGGTCTTTCAATCCATCAGGCAGGCCGTCACAGTTGAAGATCCGATCCCAACAGCGTTCTAAGCAGTGACCTGCGTCGGGAAAAGTGACACTCAGTGCCAAAGCACGTTCGTAGAAACTTAGAGGTTGCTTACGAATTTGCTTGGCTGTAACAATGAATTGGGCACCCGGGTAGAAAACGAATCGTTCCGGCGCTGGAATGTCATTCCACAGGGCCTGGCAGAATGCGCCAAGGTCTAGCAGGCGCCCATCTTTGTTCTTGCTCCAGGATTGGAAGAGTCGTTTTCCCAACTTGTCGTCAAAGTCAACGACGAATCCAAGCCATCGAAATTTGTCGACCGGTTCCTCTCCTGATCCAAGGCGCCGCAGACGACGGTGGAGGTCTGGCACATGATCAAATGGTCTTCCTTGGACAAAAACTGTGACGTTGGCCAAAGAGTCATAGCGCGAGACAATGTGGTGAAGATATGTGTGGGCTTCGTAACCGACGTTGTCGAGAGCGATCGCGTCACCTGGGCTACCGCTTTTGTCGTACACAGTGACTCGAAATGAACTCGGAACTCGGAGCAACCAATTTAGGTTCTCGGTATATCGAGCAACGACTAATTCGAGATCGTCCATGACTATCGGTCTAGCGCATTGTGCAAAAATGGACCTGCCGGCCTTTGAAGTAGGGTCACAGCCTGTCGCCTACCAACCTAGCCACAAGTTTGCCGTCTGACTTACCTTTTACTTGTGGGGCCAATAAGCCCATGACTTTTCCCATGTCTTTTTTGGTCGTGGCAGCGGCATCAGCGATCGCTTTTTCGATGAGCACGACAAGTTCTTCTTCACTCAGTTGCTTGGGTAAAAACTCACCAATTATCTTGAGTTCGGACTTTTCGTTTTCAGCCATTTCCAAGCGACCAAACTTCTCTGCTGCTTCTATCGATTCGCGCCGTTGTTTGGCAGCCTTTACCAGCAAGTTCAAGACGTCTTCATCGGTGGGGTCTTGCCTCTTATCGACTTCAAACTGTTTAATTTGTGCTGAAATCATTCTTAGCGTCGCGAGCCTAAATTTCTCACGAGCTCTCATCGCGGTTTTGATTTCTTCTTCGATTTGCTCTTTAAGGGACATCGGCTATCTTCCTGATTATTGTTCGAGTGAGCGCGATCATAGCTAGAGAAGACATCGTCTTGAATGAGGAAATCTCGCAAAAGAGCATGTTGTCATGAAAAATCAACCAAGAGCCATGTTTTGGCGTTGTTCTGTAGCGCCGACATCCGGTCCATGTCCTGTGAAAGCCATGGAGATCATTTCACATCGTCCTGTGACTGAAGATGCAGGGATGTTCTTGTCATGAAAGTGATCATACCCCTGACGTCACAAACCTCGCTCGTTACCGACCACGAATTCATGAATAGGCCCCGTCAAGTTTTGTCGAGACAAAAGACTGAGTCGCCGATAGACTCTAGGTGGACGATACCAGCCTCGCAATGAGTCCAAGCCGTGCTTGAATACCAACAACAAGAATTTGCTGAATCCAATGGTGGAGGACAGGAGCTCAGCTACTGTTTCGTTTTTGTCTGCCAACCGGGTCGTTTGGAGCCACAAGCCACATTGTTGTCGGCGTCACTGCATAAATGGGTAAAGTGTGGATCAGAAATCGTTGCTGCAATCCCTGCTTCTCAGCCAAGTTCGATCGTTCTTTCCGCCGACACGCTGAGTCTCTTCTCTGATATTGGTGTCCGTTGCGTGGAGATCAAGAACGAAGTTGACCCGGCCTACCTTATCGGCAACAAGATTGCCTGCCTTGGCGTCGAAACCGACTGTGACAGAACGATCTTTCTTGATACAGACATGATCTGCATGAGAGAGTTCCATGGTGATGCACGTTTGATGGGGGAATTTGCTGCGAAAACGGCGGACGTGGTGACTTATGGCCACGTCAAAGAGAATTGGCAGAAGGTCTACAAAGCCGTTGGTATTCCCATGCCAGACTACACGGTGACAACTTCGGTTTCCTTGGAAGAATCCTTGCCTTATTTCAATGCCGGCATGATCCAGGTCAAGGATGGACTGACATTCGCACGAGTGTGGGGTGAATGCTG
>JAJRYU010000112.1 GCA_024275615.1 Planctomycetota bacterium | reverse complement strand
CGGGGCTCAACTAGCTTCGCCTTCACCAACACATCGGCGATGTGGTCGGCCAACCACGGTGCGAGTTTTTCCTTGTCCACAAGCACAAACTGATAAGTATGGTCGGCACCTTTGGGGCGGGCCAAGAGCAAGACGCGGCCAGTTGCGCTAGCTGTCCAGAATCCAGTGTAGGGTGTGAGCGCGATCGCGTCGAGGGAGGCGCCGATCGAGTTCGACACCGGGTTAAGAGCATTCGTCAACATGCGTTGTTGGTTGCGAATGTCCATGTCGCTATTGCGAAAGTTCTGAACTCTCTGAGAAATTGGATCATTCAGACCGACAATATTGCTAGCGATGTCATAAGTCTTGGGGTCTTTGAACGTTGGGTCTTGACGCACACGTTGTTTCACACTTTCAAGGTCGAAAGCCGCAATAAGTCCGCGTTGGTCCGCAGTGAGGTTCTTAGTGGGGCCATAACCAGAGATTTCTCCGCGCTGGTCCACGGCAAAGAAGATCCTAAAGAACACAGGTGGCGCCCCATAGGCAATGCGGAGGTTCACCAATTCCGCAATGGCCCGCCCGGTCTCATTTGCCATGAGGGGAGAAAGGGCACTATCTAATCGCCATAGTGCCGTCCGCTCTTTCGCCCTATGATCAGCGGCGACGCGGGCTTGTTGTTTTTCGTCTTCCCCTTGGAGAATCAGGCGACTGACAAGCGCCATTACCAAGAGCACAACGGTTGCGCCGAAAGCAAATAGGAGCCAGGTTTTCCGTGATCGATTCAAATCTCTTCGACCTCCGAATCAATCAAGTAACCGCGCGATCGAATGGTCTTGATGATCTCACCGTTTTCAGCATCACGCAAGCGCTCCCGGATCCTGGCAATGTGCATGTCCACTGTGCGTGTCTTGATTCCCCGAGGGTCTAATCCCCAAACGGCTGACAAGAGTTCGTCCCGGGGAACACAGCGCCCATGGTGGCGCGCGAGATATCTCAACAGGCTACACTCTCTCTCGGAAAGTTCCGCCGTTGAACCATCGGTGAATCGTACACATCTCAAGTTGAAGTCAATGACGCGATCGGCAATGCAAATGGACGCCAAATCCTTTTGTCTTTGGGGTGACCGCCTCAGCACAGCATCAACCCGAGCTAGAAGTTCATCCGCGGAGAATGGCTTAACAACGTAGTCATCGGCCCCAGCCCTCAAACCCCGCACTCGATCTTCCTCCTCGCCCCGAGCTGTCAACATGATAACGGGTAAGTTGGGGCGGCGAGATCGTAATTCCTGCAGGACCGAGAATCCGTCTCGTTTCGGCATAAGAACATCGAGTAGGACGAGATCGACATCACCAGACGTCGCTGCCAGAAGCCCAGCCTCTCCGTCAGCCGCTTGGCAAACCGAGTAGCCGAAAAAGGTCAGTGCATCGACCAACCCTCGCCGAATCGCTTCGTCGTCTTCAACCACAAGAATGCGACCCTGGCTCATAGTTTGCCCTTCTGAGGACCCAGGCAAGAGTAGACTCGCGGGCCCTTAGCGCCAAAAATAGTACCATGCATAGCTTAGGCTTCTTTCGGCACCGGGTTCAAGTTCAACCGACCAAGTGAGTTTTTCAACGCCATTGACTTGGCGCCACCAGGTTGGCCAACGCCAATAGGGTGTACTTGTTCTGCCATCGCCGAAGACGAAATCCAAGTCATCAAATGGGCTCAGGGTGTGCTTTTCTCCGTCTTTTGGGGCCGATTCACATTGCCCGATGAGGTAGCGATTGACTTCAATCGACACCTTCTTCGAGCCATGGTTGGCGAGAACGATTTTGCCTTGATAGTCAACACGG
>JAJRYU010000111.1 GCA_024275615.1 Planctomycetota bacterium | reverse complement strand
CCCCGCTTTCTCCACCCGGAAAAAGATAGTCAACGGGCGTTCGCTCTGCCTCGTCATATCTTCGAGCTTGCCGATGAATTCCTCTACGAGTTCTTGCGGTTTGGAGAATGGTGAAAAACAAACACCAGACACGGGATGCCTTGCCAAATGCTCTACAAGCGCATTTGCTTCGGACGAATCAAGTTGCACCCGCGCTAAATCACAAACTGTTGGCAACAGATAGTGACCTCCGCTAAGTTCGTTGCGGATTTCAAGCTCTTCCTGCAGTGGGCCGGAAGACGGATTGAGCCAAACACCATCGAAACCATAGCGCTGCGCAAGAATCATGTCTGCGGCGGAGCCGACGGTTAGGAATCGTTGTAGAGGCCGGTTTTCAACGAAGAGCGAGTGCTGACGCTCAGCTCTGGGCATCATCAATCTGTTGAGGGTCTCACTCTCAAGCACGTGTTCATAGTCCTCGGGGCGATCGACCTCGCCGACCTCTCCTTGACTGAGCTCAACCAGCTGTGTCACAGAACTCAACTGTGTCTGGACATAATCCGAACAGAATGCTGCTGTTCCAGATGGTATTTCACATTTGAGGCGATTTGAGGATTCTATTGACAGCGAGGAAAATCCAACAAATTTCCCCCGATAGACGTCGGACTCCCCTCGACTGCAATCATGAATGTAATAACTTGTGCTGGTGGGGTTCCAGAACACCTTGCCTTCAGATTCTTCAGATTCCAATGTCACTGCAATCTTGACATTGCCCGGAGCGTCGAGCATTTTACAAACTGCATCTCGAGTCAAAATAAGATCGCCTTCAATGATCAGGACTTCCATGACTTCGGGCGAAAGAGCTTTGAGCCCAGCTCGCATGGAGGCTGAACAACCCTGATCACTCAACTCGGGAGTGTCGATAACAACCAATTTATCTTCGGCAATCCATGACAAGTCTTCGCGCAAAAAACGCGCATTGTTCCCAGCGACAACAATGATTTGATCTGTGATCTCACTTATGAGTTCGCAGGTCCTGCTGATGATGCTCAGGCCATTCAGTTTCAATGTTGATTTAGGTCTGGTGCATGTCAGACGGCCGATGCGGGTGCCTTTGCCTGCAGCTACGATGACGGCCGCTCGTCCAACTCTATCCTGCGAGGCTTGGGGCATGATTGTTCTTTGTCAAGGGCCGATACTTCCAAATATACCTACTCGGTGTGGCGGGACATCTTCCGAACGAAGGCGCCAATGAGGGCTTGTTCCAGTTTTCATTGAAGTCTCGGTGGGCAGGACAACCACCTGTCATCGTACGTGATAGTTTCCTCTTATCAAGGTGCCTTTCAAACAGGCCATGGTATGCGTTGCCAGGACAGATTCGTCAAATTGAGGTTGGAAATCGGTTCTCGGCGTCGAGACGTCGCCCTAATTCACCTAATTCCAATTCTTGAACCGAGGGGAATTTGGGCATATCGGTGCCGCAACTCAACGGACCTGTTTGACTCGGAAGAGAGGATTGGGCTAAGGAATCGTGCGAAACTGACGGATCGAGTGCGGTACATTAAGTATCAAGAGGCTTGCCAATTGAAGGGCCGAGGACGCCCAGAAACTCCCTCTGCCAACTGTCTGATCAACCGGCGCTTGAACCAATTCTCTGGCATTGAGTTTGCCAACTCGCGGGCCCTTTCTGAGTCGATTCGAGCGACGATCAAGATCGCGTACTTCATTGTGAACGACGCCCTCCAAGAATTGGCAGCGCCGCAGGCAGCGAGGAATTCTTCGAAGACAGCTTCTCTTTGCGATTCGCCCAGGGTGAACACTGCTTGCCAGACAAGGTACAAGGCGTCTAATCTCCACACCGGATGCTCAACACTTCGAGAGAGTTCAATCACTTCGTCAAGCCAAGTGGTTGCCAAGTCTCGATGCCCAAGTTCGACGAGAGCACTCAAAGGCCACGCCGTGACGGCCACGGATTGGTAGGGATCGCCAATCGACATGCCAAGGGTCATGCAGCGTGTTGCGAGTTCTGTCACCTCGGGGAGCGAGTCGTATCTGAGAAAGTGACTCAGCGCCTGGCATAGAAACCAAGGATCATCGATTTCCTCGGCAATTGCCCTGGCACGATCTGGATCGTGCCTAAACATGTGACACGATTCATCACGTTGAACGGTGGAGAGATTGGTCGGAACTTCAAGTCCTTCCCAGAGTTTCATCCACTCGGGCAGCGATGCACTGAACGGCTTCTTTTTCCCTTTCCGATTCATCTTGACTCGTCCTGAATTCCCCTACATCAAAACTGCGCGGTGAGACCGGCGTTGTTGCACGAAAGAAGCTGGAGCCGGAGCAGTAGCTCCAACTCCCCAATTCAACTCGCGATCTTAGCAGCATTTGGTCGATCTGTTGCGAACATCTTGTTGAGGACATTGCAGGCCAACATCGCTTCATGAGCCAACCATTTGTTTGGGTTGATCGATTAGCGAGGATCATGGGCAGAGTTGCGCCTTAAGGTTGCGCAAGGTTTCCAAAAATTGCGCAATCTCTCTTTGCTGCGCGACCCTCCGCCATGAATCGAAAGAACATGTTTTCCACCCTTCCTTGGCGGTGATTTTTGGTCTCCTTTTTCCAGCGCTGTCGTCCAACTTTTTTTGGTTCTCTTGATTGCCTTGTTTCTACTCTTGGACCCATCCTTGTTGATGCGAGCATTCTTGGCTGGCGGCACGACAACTTTGGCTCTAACATTTTCGGCGGCGTCGTGCATCGAGCGGGTGTCGCAGGCCTCATCGCCAATGACACATTTGATCTTGTGATCCCCACGCCGTTTTGACGCCAACGTTGGCATCGTCAACATCCGAATCCATCTTTCTTGATCGACGATGTTTCCTCTACCATCAACTGTTACGTGAAACTTCCTCCAGCCTCGATGCTCTCATCGGGCTCGCCGAGATTCACTTGGCGTCCAACCGCGTGGGGCAAGCGGTCTCTCATTTGGTGAACGCCCTGAAGATTGGCACCCAGGCACAAGGTAGACGCGACGTCCATGGACACGCAGAAGAGCTTCGATGCGGGAGACATCAAGTCGGGCAAGAACTGTGTTGCTTGGTCGGCTCTCGCTTGATGCGCCAAGGCCCTTGGTGGTTGTCCGGATTCTGTCCCCCAACATTTTCGCCACGCCAAACCCGCCGACGCTACTCCGACGACAATTGAAGATTCAATCATCCAACCCGCGCATCTTCAATAGGCATAGTAGAGATGGAATTGCGGGTCGCCGGTAATCGGCCAAAGAACAAGGAAATGGTGAATGAGATCGGATGCGACCAAAGCCCAGGCTATGCGCCAACCCCACCGACGCGAAAATGATCCTGGATCGAGATTCATCACCAACAAGACGAGCAATATCCCCAAGTAGCTGTGATGAATGCGCATTCCAAATGTAAGTGTGCTGAGGAATTCCGTGTCGCGTGTTGATTCGAGTTTCAGACCGAAACGAAGCAAGCACGTGAATGCTTCAAGAGCCAATGTCAAGATGATGATCCAGTTTCGCGTCTTCACAACAACGCCTCAATCCGAGTATCTGAGAATCCCGCAGTACGACGGACGCATTCAGGCCTTCGTTCTAGACGAAACACACTTCCCAATTCGATTCCCAAGCATGCACCCCGATACATCCTCTCGCCAGGCTAATTGTCGGGACCGAACTGGTTTCAGGCAACGTTCTCTCTCATCGGCCGAGTTTGGGGGCTCGGCGGTCGCCATGACCCGCAATTCGAGTTTTTTGTGATCACGCTCACTTTGCCCTTGTCATCCCCCGCCTTGGCATTAATGTGAGCATGGTCACAATAAGTCCGGTCGACAATCCCCAGTCTCGGGGTCACGAAACAACGGAGAACCACCATGAAACCGACTTTTCTCGTCCTCATCTGTGTCTTGGCTACAACCCTCGCTGGCGCGGTTGCAGCGCTGCTCTTTTCGGAAAACGCCCAAGGTGAAAATGCTCTCCCGGCGCGGCAAGATTTGGAGGCCTCATTTGAGCGCCTTTCCGATTCGTTCTTGTTGCTGCAGTCCAGAATGGACCAACTGGAGGCTTCTCCACGCGTGTCACCACCCCTCGACATGCAGGCCCTGCGGTCACTTGACCACGAATACCATCGCCACTTGCGTAAAGTTCAAGCTGAACTAGGGACCCTCAAGAGTGCGAAAACGAAAGGCAAGGATGCAGCCAGTTCTTTGGTCGCAGCCGCCGAGCAAGCAGCGATCGATGATGCCATGGGGCGCGTCGTTGACAAGGCACTTGCCAAACGCGATCTTGACCGGCGGCAATCGGAACGAATGAGATGGTCTCCCTTCATCAAGGTCCAGATGCAAATGGAAATGCAGAAGACCCTCGACAAACTCAACCTGAAGCCAGACCAGAAAGAGCAATTCGAAGAATCCGTGAGCCTGTTGATGGACCAAATCTTGCCAGCATGGGGTGTTGCCATGGGCTCCACGGCAGAGCAGAAAGAGAAGATGGTGGCATTCACGCAAATTGACAATGCCATGAAGGTAGTCAGTACCGATGCGCAGCGCTATATGGACATGCAGCAGTACGCGGTCTTCTCAAAAGACTACGATCTACAAGTCAAAGAAGTCGACAAGATGCGAACGATGCAGGGTGCCCAGGAAATCAAAAGTGGCGACAACTAGCCCGCCCCCGGGCCCAAAAACTTGAGTCATCCAGGGGTGATCCGGCTGGTGAAAGAGGCCCACCGCAGAGAACTTTGGCCTCCAATTTGGACCATGATCTGCAGTCCCCTCCAGCCTCGCGAGGATCATGCCCAGAATCAGCTCGGGCCGGTGCCTGAAGCAAGATCCAGCGGCCAAATCGCTCCTTGAGTCACCCCCATTTGCTGACAGGACGTCAGTTGCTGGTTTTCCTCGTTCAAGCAGGCTCCCAATCGCGGCAAGATCGCGCTGACTCGAATCCAGATTAGGA
Source organism: Planctomycetota bacterium (assembly GCA_024275615.1). GTDB lineage: Bacteria > Planctomycetota > DRQF01 > S139-23. The sequence goes on along the minus strand of JAJRYU010000111.1, from coordinate 5,182 downwards.
ATTTGCCTATGTCCCTGAAGGACTAGCTCGAAGAAGAAATCAAGACAGCAATGAGATTCTGCGAGGAATTCCGGCTCGCAACGCTCAGAATGCATTCTGCCCAAGACAAGCAATTCGAAGTCGGCAAACGCCAAGAATCGACAATGGAGGACGTCCTGACCTTGCGGGTCAAGGCAGCCGAGCAAAGACGTGAGTCTATCGAGGCGGCGGAGAAATTCGATCGTAGTGAAATGGCCGACAATGAAAACCTGATCTCGCCATCATTAGCGAGTTCTTTCCCAAGCAACTGAGTGAAGATGAGCTTGTTGTCTTCATCGAAGAGGCGATCGCCGACACGTCTGCCACGGCGAAGAAGGACATGGGATTGCTCGCCCCTCAAGTAAAAGGCAAGTCAGATGGCAAATTCGTCGCCAAGTTAGTCAATTTTTTCCACGACTCTTCTTATTGCCACGGTCTCTTCGGTTCGCCGAAGTCACCTTCGACGGCAGCTTCAAATTCGGGGACAAATGCAATCATTGGTGGTGCCTCATTGGCAAACCTGCCACTCGATAGTGCATTCTCACAGACTTTTGAACTCTCAAGTTTTCCCTATATTTTCCGGCTACATTTCGGCAGCAATTACTGGGGCAAGGCGGCTGTCTTTAGCGTACTTTCTGGCAAGACAATGATCACCACAAACGCAGCATTTATGAGCCAGTTTCAGTATGGACTTATCGCGGTGGCCGTTGATGGTCTACGGTTCTAGGTGAGAGGCCTGGTAAACTCCAGCTACAACGAACCCGACGCCGGCCTGCAGGCGATTGTCGCACGTGAGTTCGAAGAAGTGAGGATAGATGCCCGACAAACGCTAGCTCCAATACTCCGGGTGTGTTTGTTGTTGTTCAAGGATAGCTCATCGACATGGCAGATCTACAGCCGACATTCTCAATAATCCCCGCTTCCTTCTCTCAATTCGGCACCGCGCCGAATTCCTAGTCCGACAGAATAGAGCGTCTACTGTGCTGTGAGACCGTCGCTGAGCACTTGGGCGGGACCAGCTCTTCACTTTCATGGCAAGGCCCAGTCGCTCAAGTACGAGGATCGATAACCAGCCCAGATCAAATTCGAAAGAAGTATGTCCGATGCGCGCGGAATCCGGAAAAGCGTGGTGGTTGTTGTGGAAACCTTCGCCGAAGGAAATCCAGCCGAGTAGGAGCGAATTTGTGCCGATCTCTGATGCGCCTTCAATCTCGAAGCGGGCGTGTCCGTACTTGTGCGTCCAAAAACCAATAAACCAGTGACCGCTGATACTTCCAGCGACGCGGGCAGGGCCCAACACCATGGCGCTTTCCCAACCGAGAGTGAAACTCACCAAGCCGAAGAAAAGTATGTTCCACATCCACCAAGTTCGTTGGAGGAGATGGAGGAATCCGTCCGTCTCGATCTCGGACGCAAGGGCGTAGGGAGTCCACGACGTTGGATCAAAGCGGCAGTGAAGGTTCCAGTAGAAGTCCAGAATGAGGTTGTGTCCGTATGAAAAGTAGGGCGGGCAGTCGATTCGGTTCTGCCAGAAATCCCGGACGCGGTGGAGGCGAATCCACGACAACGGGCCGCCGAGACCGGTGAGGACAAAGAGAGAAACAAGAAAACGCTTGAACCAGGTCGGCATCGCGAAAGTACCATGGATGATTCCACGGTGAAGGCCTACCGAGTGGCCAAGGCATAACGTTAGAAACGACAACGCAAAAACTGCCATTCCTTCCGTGAAGGAGAAACCGTGACAAAGAACCCAGATCCCCGCGGTCACGTTCAGCCACAACCAAAATGTCTTGGCCGGGGCGAATCGAACGGTGCCGACATGCCGGGGAACAGGGTTCATGGCGCCTCTCCTTTCAGGCCAGCCATCAGCGTTGGTCCGATTGCTCGTAGTCGCGGTCCGATGCGCGGCATCTTGAGCCCGAGTTTGAAGAGCGGAGCGAGCTCGGCGGCCTGGTCCATGAGGCGTGCCGTTGCTTCTTGTTTCGGCGTCTTATCCATGACCCAGAAGAGGATTAGCCCGAGGTGGCCGACGTAAGCAAGGTCGACATGCTCGGCGACGTATCTCTTTGGCGGCGCGTCGTTCGCTCCAGTTACAGCTCTCAAGAAAGTCTCACCAGCGACGAGTTTAGCCTGGTCGCTGTGGAGCGGGCTGGTGGCCGGGTCGCCTGTGATCATGGACCCGGAAAGCACTCGAAGTAGGTCTCGGTAGGGTGCGAGGACATCAAAAGCGAGCTGGGTCAACCAGAGTGTTCGAGCGCTCCACGTGCCCTCCGGTATGACTTGGCTGCGTTCCGACCAATCGAGCAGCGCCTTAGTGTAGAGCTCGGCAACAATGGCTTCCTTGTTGCGAAAGTAGCGGTAGAGGAGTGCGGGGGTGACTCCGGCTTCGGTGGCGATCATGCGCAGTGAGGTCGCCTCGTAACCTATGTGTTGAAAACTCCGGACCGCAGTGTCAAACAGCCGTTGCCGAGTACGTTCCCCTTTCGTGGGGCCCTTGCCTGGGTTGGAATGTCTTGCGTTCCTCATGGTTAAAAAGTAAACGCGTTTACTTTTATTGCAAGGTAAATTGTAAGCTATTTATCAGTCGTTGCTTAGAGTCGATGCCCTAAGGAAGAAAGACAAGCATTGGGGAAAAACGTGCGGGATTGGCGCCTGAATCGGAGTGGGGGACTTTGCTGTGGCCAAGAGTCTTTCAATTTCGTCTCTGAGAAGCCATGGAATTGAATGTGCAATCTGGGTGGGCTGGCTCGCTCGTGCTCAAAAAACAGGATTTGGGCACGCTTGCCGGAAGGTCACGATTCTTGTTGTTGGCCGTCAAGATGATCGTAGACAATCCCGAGCCTGTCCTTGGACGCCCGGTGGAGAACCTCTTGTCGTTGCTTTGATGGCAAGGTCCAGGTGTCCACAATTCCTAGAATTCCCTGAACTTCTGCACTGTGCAGGCGTCCTCTAACTTTGAATACAATAAAACTCTCCACCATCATTCTCATCTTGACGTTTTGCAGGAATGAAGCACCCATTGTTGCAGAGAACACTCCTGAGTTCGTGCCTCTTTTGGCTTGGTTGCAGAAGGTCGAGCTGGAGCGCCATGGGAAGCTGGGCTCAGACGACTTGTGCTCTCTCCGGAAGATTCGTCTCGACGGTTCTGAAAGGCCAGGCCAAATTGATCCCCTGGCCGATGAAGGCAAACTTCAGAAACTCTCAAAACTTCCTGCTCTGAAGTCTCTGTCCATCTGGACCACAAGATTTTCCAATGATGGGCTGGCGATCATCGGAGTTTTCCACTCCTTGGAGGACCTTGAGATCGGTGGTTGGGATGTCCGCTACGACGACCAGGGGTTATCCAGTCTCAAGAAACTGAGCCATATCAAACGCCTGAAATTGGTCCAAGCACAAGGCATCACAGATGCTGGCATGGGTGTGCTCTCAGAGTTTCCCGCTCTCACAGACTTGGACATACCGATACAAGAACTGCCGATGACGGGCTGGCCATCCTTGCCAGGTCAAGGTCCCTTGAAGTGGTTTCCTTCAGGTGGGCGACAGAATCAAAGCGCTGGTTGGGGGCATTCAAGAACAGCGGAATCGGCCATACTTTCCAATTCAAATGACACGAGATCGCGGAATCCTATTGACGAAACTTGCAAATGAGTGTTGCCTTTTCTTTCGTCCGTACTGGACATGATGAGCGGCGACCTTAAACTCTGCCTTGGACAAGTGATGAAAAATTACCGGATCGGACCCGAAACCAATCGTCTGGAACATCGAGCGCTTGTGGTTGATGATGCCAAGGCGCTCTTCGAACTCAACAGTCATCCTGACGTGATGCGGTTCACTGGTGAACCCCCACTTATTTCTGTGGCGGCAGCAGAGGAAGCAATTACTGGCTACACCGATTTTGACACAGTCGGTTATGGACGATGGGCGTGCGTTTTGAAGGAGACCGGGGAAGTCATTGGTTTTTGCGGGTTGAAGTATCTTCCTGAACTTGACGCTGTGGACGTGGGCTACCGGTTCCTACCCCAGTATTGGGGGCAAGGATTGGCAACAGAGGCCTGTGCCGCGAGTTTGGAGTTCGGGTTTTCTGTTCTCGGGCTGGAGGAGATCATTGGTTTGGTTCTTCCGGGCAATCCTGCATCGATCCGTGTACTCGAAAAAGTTGGGATGCGGGCAGACGGCCAAATTGATTACGATGGCATCCTTGCCTTGCGTTACGCCATACGTCGACAAGACTCTGTCTTCTGAACATCGGCAGCGATGAACGTCAGACCGGCATCTTGGTCATGGCCACAAATGGTATTCATCCCCAACTCCAATTCTCTTGGGAATCGCTTTCCAATCCTTCACCAAAGAGCTTTGTATTGCACAAAGCTAGCCGGACTAAGGTCCAGCGCTTCCATTCGCCGATCAGCGTATTCTTGCAGCAAGTAGCTATTGATCCGTGTCAAAGGCTGTCCCCAATGGGGAAGTTCATTTCTCGGCATGGTTATGGTCTGACCGCTTAGTGACCCATGAGCATGGGCGAGATGAGGGTAAGTTGTAAGCTGCGTATCAGTCGTTGCTTAGAGTCGATGCCCTAAGGAAGAAAGACAAGCATTGGGGAAAAACGTGCGAGATTGGCGCCTGAATCGGAGTGGGGGACTTTGCTGTGGCCATGCAACTCCCAATTGCGTCTCTGAGAGGCCAAGGAATTGAAGGTGTAGCACTCTCGTCACGCACCGCGCTGCGCCGCGGATTGTTCGACCTCTTAGTTCGGCCAATGGGAGTGATCTTCCGGGCGTTCTGCGCTATTTCGTTTGGATGCGATGTAAGCTCTTGTCTGTCTGCCAAGCTGCGACACTGGATTTGTTGAGCGCTTCGACCCAGACCGTGTTTTCTTTGGCCAACTGAGTGCTGTGTGCCCGATCGAGAGGAACATAAATGAGCGCCCGCTTGCCTTTCACCCTGAGTCAATTCCCTGGTTCTGTGTTCTTGATTGCTGGGACAGAAGATCGTCTGCTAGGGCGAAAACGTGTCTTGGAAATCCTGCGGCTGAGGCCAGATGCCGAAATCCGATGGGTTGAAGCGCCTCATCTCATCACGACTGCGAAACCTCAGGAGACTTGGGAGTGCATTGTGGAGTTTGTCCATGGGTTGGCGCAAGAAAAATGACGGCCTAATTGTTGTT
>JAJRYU010000110.1 GCA_024275615.1 Planctomycetota bacterium | reverse complement strand
TGGCTGAGGAGGTCGGTTCCTTTTGTCGCCAATGCACCCTCTCATCCTTTGTTCGGAAAACATGGGGTCACCTCTATTGTGATTGACAGGGATCCAATAGCTCCACGGCACAGTATTGCGTTGACTGGGCCTGGAGTCAATGCCGTGAGCATCCATGGGGTTGGTGGGCAGAATACGTGGAAGCATGTTGCCTTTGTACATGACTCTCATGAACAGACCATTACCGCTGTTGTTGATGGGAAAGCTAAAGTCCCTGTGGCTCAACCCGGTAGCATTGATCTCAATGGCGATGCGCTCAAGGGCTTCCTTCTTGGTGGTACCATTCAGAACGAATGGGAAGGGGAGTTTGACGAATTTCGCATTTGGACTCGGACCCGCACTGAAGGCGAAATTATGAGCAAAAAGAGTGTTCAGGTTAACGCCTCCGTCGGCACTGATGTTGCCGTTGTTGAGGTGATGAGCCCTTCTAGGCTCTTTCCATATTCCTTTCAGGCTCCTTTTGGTGCCAACGAAGTGGTGAGCGTCCGGGTCGAAAACTTGGGAACGGCTACGCTGCCAACAGGCACGGTGATTCCATTGTCCTTCTCTGTGGGTCTATTCCCATTCCTAGCAACAGAGGCTTTGACCCTCCCAAGTCCTCTTCAAACTGGTGAAAGTGTGCCTTTCACTTTTGCCGCAACCATCGACTTGACCGCCCCCGGGGCGTTGTTCATGGCCGTAAGATCTAATCTGGTGGGCGATGTCCAGCCAGGCAACGACAGGAAGATACGGAACCTTGCATTGGACGGAATCGACTATGTGACCAGCTATCCCTTCGTTGAGGATTTCTCTGGAGCTGATGTTACCACGAACACACCACCCCCGGGTTGGCGCCATGCGTTGTCAAATGGTGCAGAGGACTGGATTTTTACTAGTGATCCTTCTGTTCTCGAGATGGGCTACTTTCCAATTCAGGGCGATCATACTACGGGCGTTTCGGGAGCGGGCTTGGCACCGATAGTCCCTTCGAGTTTCTCCGGCAGCTCAATCAAGTTGGACGGGCCTATCCTTGATTTGACCAACAACAGTAATCCACGATTGGATTTTTGGCTTTGGCATGGCTGGATAGGGGTGTCACCAGGGAGTGTTGCGAATGTCTTTCACTTGGATGCCATTTCACAACCATCCGGGGCAGTTTCTCGTGACATCGCAGGTCCCTGGGTTGGCCAACAGTTTTCCTTCGATTGGTTCAATATTGGTGTCGATCTCAATCCTTTTTTCGGGCAAGTGATACGACTTCGATTTCGGGTGGATGGTTCGCCCAATAATCTTAATAACGCGATTCTCATTGACGACGTCAGAGTCACCGATCATCCTATTGGCTTGGGGCAGCCTCCCCAGCCCGGCCTTGCAGTCATGGATCTCAACAATGCCACAAGCCCTGGAGGCTTGGCCGTTTCTTTTCTTGATAATGGACCTTACTCTGCAATTGCGATCGCCGGTGGTCCGCTTGATTTTTCTTTTGAAGGTCCATCGGACCAACCAATCCTTCTTTTGTTTGGTCCCATGAATCTTGTTGCCGCTACTTTTCCTGGAGCGGGGCAGATGGATATTGGAGGTGCCCCAGATCCCATCTCTGGTATTCCAAGCAGCATCGGAGTCTTGTTTGATGGGACCAGCCTGGTTGGATTGAATCCCTTGTTTCGGACCAATGTCTTAGGCTTGGCATCTTTGGGGTTAACTGTTCCTAACGTCCCGCCAGGAGTCCTGACGACTTTCCAGGCAGCCATACTAAACAACAACGTGCTAGGCGGTCTTGCCCTGAGCAATGCCATAGAATTGGAGATTCAGTGATGAATGCAGGGCACTTTGGCAGACATGTTGCAATTTTGTTCTTCGGGGCTCTTGGCTCGGTGTTGTTTGGCCAATCGATATCAACCGGGTTGCCTGCCCCGACCTCGGTGTCCTTACAGCAAGGCTTCATGTTTGACCTGCAAGCGACCAGCAATCTGAAGGTCGATTCCGTCGACGTAGTAGGTTTTGACGTCGCGGACTTAGAAATTTGGACGACCATTGACGGTACCGGCTTTGCTGGCAAGGAGGAGAACCCTCATGCATGGCATCGAGTTGGTCTCTTGGACAGTGCGATTCTTGTTGTCTCAGGTGGATGGGCATCGGTTAACTTGGACACCAGTGTTCTCATAAAGGCGAACCAACGTCGCGGATTCTACCTAACCCGAACAGACACCGGGGATTTGTTCTACACACCAGTGGCAAACACCGGAGTCCTCCACTTTCAAGATAGCAACCTTGCCTACTACACCGGTCCCTATACGGATTACTTCAAGAAGTGGTCTGCTGCTGTGCCCGCCATCACGATTCACTACACGGTCCAAGGCCCCTTCGCCACAGATGTGGCGATCAACCGAGTTTTTGGTCCCAATCTTGACCCTTTGCAGTGTCAAGTCTTCAGCGCGACGGAGTCTTTGAAAGTCGAGTTTCTTAACTTAGGTTCACTCCCTATTCCTGCTGGCGCCTTTGTTCCTGTTTCCTTCTCATTGGACGGGGGAGCGACGGTTTCAGAGTTTGCCGTGACGACGAGTGCTGTGGCACCGGGGGGCACTTTTTCTCACACATTCACGAGCCCTCTCGATCTTTCAAGCATAGGGGCCAGAAAAGTCTTCGTCAGCCACGCCTTCGCCGGTGATCTCAATAATTCAAACGACACGTTGGAACATGTTTTTCGGGTAGGGGGCGAAAAACGCATTACGTCTTTCCCGTGGGAAGAGACTTTTGAACACTTGAACCACGCAAACATTGTCGTGCCACCTCAAGGTTGGACTCAGGAAGTGGCGGAAGCAACCGGGCCCTATTCGGACTGGTACTTTGGTTACCGCGGCAATGGAAGTCGACCCTCTGTGGATCATACCACAGGTGTCTATCTTGCTGGTCTTTATGCCTATGCGAATGACTTGGGCAACAACGCTATGGTCAACATGAGAAGTCCTTGCTTCGACTTGACGGGAGTCGCAAACCCTCAATTGCGGTTTTGGATGTATAGCCGGGCCGGCAATGGTTCAACGAATTCATTTTGGGTTGATGTTCTGGATGTGGCAACGGGTGTTCTAACCCCCAGTGTCCATGGACCTATTGGAGCTTTGACTCCCAACTCTCTTTGGCATTTGCAACAAGTGAACCTCAGCGCCTTCAGTGGCAAACTAATTCGTTTGGTCTTCAGAGCCACAACCGATCATGGTTTTCCCAATTCCCCTCGCAGCGACCATGACATCGCCATTGACGATGTGGCGGTCTATGATTTGTTGCCTACGGTTGGTCAGGCACCACAGATTGGGCTGGCAAAATTGAAGATTGGCTACACCAGGAACTTGAATTTCGTTGATTTGGGGCCCGGAGTAAGCGGACCATTCTTCTCTCAGGTGAGAGCCAATGAGCCCATGGTGATCGAGTTTTCTGGTCAACCCAATCAACCTCTATTGCTCCTTGGAGGGACGCTCAATCCGGTGGCGGCCAGCTACGCTTCTATTGGTTCTTTGGACATTGGTGGACCAGTTGATCCAGTGAGCGGGATTCCAAGCGGCATCGTCGTTTTGGCTGATGGCAACTTGGTCGATGGTGTCAATCCATTTTTCAACACAGGCCCCCTTGGGGTGGGGCAATTCGCGGTGACGATTCCCAACCTACCTCCTGGGCTTCTTGCCACATTCCAATGTGTCATGAAAACGGATGGCTCCAATGGCTCATATATTGCGCTTAGCAACGCCATCAAAGTGAACGTGGATTGAATAGATGAATGTAGGGGCAAGGGAGCGGAACGGCACCGAATCCCTAGCGTGCAAGAGTCAGCCGATGTCAATTTAGGGCCGGGCGAACGTCAGTGGACGGGAATACGCCGATTCGGCTTTTCGGTTTGCGCCGATATTGCGCCGGGAACTGGCACGGAGATCGTCAACCCCCCGGATTTGGATGGACCTTTGGCGCAAGACGGACGAGAATTGCGTCGACGAAAGTCTCTCAGCTAAAAGGGCTTACAGGTCGCCTGACTTTTTGCTCCTTAGGGGCGTGAAGATGAGACGCTTGAATGGGAAGCTACTCTTAACCGAGCCCTAAGGAAAAGCGCCTGGTATCACACCAATGGAGTCATCGCCGAAGAAGCTGAGAATGACGGTTTTCTGGGAGTCGCGAAGAAATGACGCATGCCCAGGTTGTAGGGCATTCCCTCCTGTTGTGAAGGGAGCGGGGTTCGTTTGTACGCTGACGATGCTGTGAGCTACGGGATCGTAGTCGATGAGTGTCCAGGTGTCGTCATTGAAACCCGCGCAGACGATGAGGTTTCCCAGAATATCGAGTCCAACCGGGCCGGAACCCACCACAGCAGTGGCATGCACCACAGGCAGCGAGTTGCCATCCCATTCAAAAATCGTGAGTGTGTTGTCGCTGAAGTCAGTGACGCCGCCGACGCCAGTTGTTGGGTCCCAACGCATGCGGCGAGAGTTTGTCCCCAGGGATTGAATTGTCGTTTCGATGGGGCTCGGGCCTTTGGCATTGATGTCGATCAGTTCGTTGAAACCGTTGATCGCCAAGGCATGATCAAGATTCTGGTTGACAGCAACCGTTTCAGGGAAAAAAGAAATGGGGATAGCACTGTCAACGATGAAGCCGCCACCCCCGCTGTCCCATGTCTTGAGATCGATGGCGTTGATTCCAGGAAGGGCAATACCAACGGTGGGGTCATCGGCGATGAGGGTGGCGTCGGTTCGAGGTGTCATGTTGAGTTGTACGAAGGGGAAGAGCTGAAAAGTCCCGGTCTGGAGGATACCAGTGAGGACTTGAGAGCCAGAGAGAACTAAGGCTTCTGTTCCCGTCGTCGGATCTTGTGTCACTAGCGCGTCGAACGCGTTGCTGCCGAAACCGAATTGCAGGTCCGCAGTCTGCCCGGAATTGATGTCAACGCGGGCGACGGCGGCTGTCCCCTGAGATTGGCCAGCAACGATCACTTGTGGGTTGGCGGGATCAAAGAAACTGAATTTCGTTCGCACAGGAGTGGCTGATTCAATGGCTGTCATGCCGGTCACTGAAATCTTGAACGGTTGCCCTGGATTACCACTTGGTGGAAGACAATCGAAGGCCAAAGCGAAGTTGAAGAAAATTGGAAAGCCGGATGTGTTGGTCAGATTCAGGCCCGTACCGGTCAACATCAGGTTCTGGAAAACGAAGGTCACAGATGTTTCGTCGTCGCTGCCTGGTGCCGCGCAGGTAACGGTAAACGAATCGCTTCCTTGCTGAGGTGTCGCCGAGGGTGTGATTCCTGGAGGCGAGAAAATGTGAGGAGAAACTGCAAAACTCGGGTCAATGACAATGACTCCGTCACTCGTAGCAAACCAATTGACCGGCATTGAGCTCCCCAGCATGTTCAAGCCTGCGACGTCGATGGTGGCGGAGACGATCCCAGTGATGTTGGGTGGCAGTGTAGGCGGATGAGTGACGGTCATGTCAACTCCGGCGGCGAGACTACCCAAGGCGACAATGAGTGAAAAGTGCGAGAGATCGCCAGTCAACGTTTTTTTGCCTGTCGATTCTTGGATGTTGACGGCCATGTTGCCCAAGGGTTCAAAATCGATACCCGATCCCAAAAGAGCAAATTCCAAACCTGTGCTCCGCGTCCCCGGTGTGCTGGTGTCAACCGTACCGATGTCGAGTGTGACCCCCACCGGCATAGCAAAAGTGAGGCCGTCGGGAGACATGCGATAGGCTACCGTGGGAGCAAGTGCCACGACGGCAGGGTCCAAAGTCGCCGGGTCGACGGCGTCAATCGTGATGTCTTCTACTTGGGGAAGAGCGCCAGCTGGGATATCCAAAATGAGGAGGCCATCACCGGAAACGACTTGGCCACCGGCAGGACCAATGGATGTCGTTACGGAACCCCCGCCCAAGAAACCATGTGAATCGTTCCCGTGACATCCCGCAAGCAAGCTGATTGAGATGGACAGGGTGACGATGCGAATGAGGCGTAGGCGCAAAAACGTGTGAATCATGCTGGGCTCCGAGATCTGACACTTGTTCCAAGACCTCTGGCCGGAATGATTCCCCATCGTTCCGCAAATGATGATAAAACCCATTTGGAGTGAGGGCTTGTTGAGCCTTGTGCTTGATTGGTCAATAAAACATCGTATCATCCGGATAATACGATGAAAGAAGCAGTCGAAATCTTCAAAATCCTTGCCGACACCGCGCGGCTCCGCATCTTGCAACTACTTGTTCAGGAAGAGCTTACAGTCACCGAACTGGCACAGCTTTTGAACATGCCCCAATCTCGTGTGTCCAGTCAGCTCCAACGGATCAAGGCTGTTTTTCCTCTGTGCGAACGAGGAGATGGGCGAAAAACCTATCTTTCTCTTTCCGCCGAACAGGCTGCCGAGCCAGTCCTGACCCTCTACCACCAGCAGATCAGTGAATCCCGTATCGGCCAACTTGACCAGGAAGCCTTGGAGCAACTCGTCGCCGCGCGAAAAGCCAAGGCCGTTGCCCACCAAGGTCAAGGGAGCTTGGGCAAGCAGGATCTTCCCGGGCGCACTTGGGAGGGTTTTGCTAGGTCCTTACTGACACTCATCCCCAAACAAAGAATCTTGGATGTGGGCGTGGGCGAAGGCGAGATGACGCTCTTGTTGGCACGTTTCGCCACCGAGCTTCACGCTGTGGATCCAGACAAAGCTCAACTCACTCGACTGGCAGCCAAAGCCAAAGAACAAGAAGTCACGTCGCTTTCTTGCCATGAAGCCGACGTCGCTTCCTTGCCACTCAAAGACAAGAGCGTTGACCTCGTTATCGTTAGCCAGCTCTTACATCTACTCGCTGATCCCGAAGCGGCACTTTTGGAATGCGTGCGAGTTCTGGACCAAGGCGGCAGGCTTATCGTTCTTGATCTTCTGAGCCACGACGAGGCATGGGTGCGTGAACGTTTCGGGCATGAGACGCTTGGATTCTCTCTCGATCACCTGAAGTCGCTTTTGTCGCAAGCGGGCCTTCAGACCGTGGAATCCTATCCCGTGGCGAAGGATAGAAAACCGCCTCGATTTGTATCTGTTTTGGCTACCGGCAAGAAGGGAATGGAATGAGCATCGAAAAACACGCTGCCCAAATAATCCTTGTCATTGATGGGGCCATGGGCACCATGATCCAAGCTTACAGGCTTAGTGAAGAAGACTACCGCGGTGACTTGTTCAAGGATCACACTCACGATGTCAAGGGCAACAACGATCTTCTGTCGCTGACGAGGCCCGATGTCATTGAAGAGATTCACCGTGCCTATCTTGAGGCCGGATCAGATATCATTGAGACCAATACTTTTAGTGGTACACGGATAGCCCAAGCCGACTATGGCCTTGAGCGCGCCGCCTATGATATCAACAAGGCATCGGCGGAAGTCGCCAAACGGGCAGCCCTAGCGTTTTCTACTCCTGAGGCTCCCCGCTGGGTCGCGGGTGCTCTGGGACCGACCAACAAGACGTGTTCAATTTCACCGGATGTGAATAATCCAGGTTATCGTGACGTCAGCTACGATGAATTGAAAGACGCCTATGAAGAACAAGCGCGTGGGCTCCTGGATGGTGGCGCCGATCTCCTTCTGATTGAAACAGTCTTTGACACCCTCAACGCCAGAGCTGCTCTTTTCGCAGTGACGGGGCTCTTCGAACAAGGCTACCGTCGTGTCCCAGTCATGGTTTCCGGAACGATCACAGACGCTAGTGGGCGTACTCTGTCCGGGCAAACCCCAGAAGCTTTTTGGCATTCGGTGAGTCACGCTGGTCTATTCTCAGTCGGGTTGAATTGTGCTTTGGGGCCAACTCAAATGCGGCCTCACATCGAAGAAATCTCTCGGGTCGCCACCTCCATGGTCAGTTGCTATCCGAACGCTGGATTGCCCAACGCCTTTGGCGAGTATGACGAAACTCCGGAAAGCGTGGCTGAGCACATCAAGGAATGGGCGGAGAGCGGTTTTCTCAACATTGTCGGCGGCTGCTGCGGCACGACACCTCCACACATCAAAGCCATGGCAGAAGCAGTGCAGGGCATTGCCCCTCGTATTCGTCCTGATCGCCCAAAGATCATGAACTTGTCCGGCTTGGAGGCCCTGAACCTGACGTCGGATCTGAACTTCGTCAACATCGGCGAGCGCACGAATGTCGCTGGCTCAAGGAAGTTTGCCAGACTCATTCGAGATGACCTCCATGAGGAAGCGCTTGATGTGGCACGCCATCAAGTGGAGGGTGGTGCGCAAATCATCGATGTCAACATGGATGACGGCATGTTGGAGTCAGCTGAAGCGATGGTTGCCTTTCTTAACCTCATTGCCAGCGAACCGGACATCAGTCGTGTTCCTATCATGATTGATTCGTCCAAGTGGTCGGTTATCGAACCTGGATTGAAATGTCTTCAAGGCCGAGGGATTGTCAACTCGATCTCTCTGAAGGCAGGAGAAGATGAATTTAGGACCCAGGCCGGCAAGATCATGCGCTATGGTGCGGCCGTCGTCGTGATGGCCTTTGATGAAGAAGGCCAAGCCGCCAATCTATCTAGGCGCCAGGAGATTTGTGCTCGCAGCTATCGCATCCTTGTTGATGATCTGGGATTCCCACCTGAGCTCATCATTTTTGATCCTAACATTCTCAGCGTGGCGACGGGAATCGAAGAGCACGACAACTATGCTGTTGATTTCATTGCGGCCACAAAGTGGATCAAAGAGAATCTGCCTTTTGCCTACGTCAGTGGTGGTGTCAGCAACATTTCGTTTTCCTTCCGCGGAAACGACCATGTGCGTGAGGCCATGCACTCGGCATTCTTGTATCACGCCATTGCCGCTGGGCTTGACATGGGCATCGTCAATGCCGGGCAAATAGCCGTCTATGATGATATCGACTCTGAACTTCTTGAACACGTAGAAGACGTATTGCTCAATCGTCGTCCGGATGCCACGGAGCGCTTAGTGGCCTTTGCCGAGAACCTGAAAGACAAAGGTAAGGGTAAGGGACGTGAGGTTGATCTCTCTTGGCGAGAAGGGCCAGTCGAAAAGCGACTTGAACATGCCCTGGTCAAAGGTATCACCGATTTCATCGTCGAAGACACCGAGGAAGCCAGGCTCGCTGTTGAGCGGCCCATTGAGGTGATCGAAGGGCCACTCATGGCAGGAATGAACGTTGTCGGTGATCTCTTTGGTGCTGGGAAGATGTTCTTGCCTCAGGTTGTCAAGAGCGCTCGTGTCATGAAAAAGGCTGTGGCTCATCTCAACCCATTTATCGAAGCGGAAAAGGACGGTGAGGGACGAAAGTCCGCAGGCAAGATTCTGATGGCAACCGTAAAAGGTGATGTCCACGACATTGGTAAGAACATTGTGAGTGTCGTATTGGGCTGCAACAATTATGAGATTGTGGATTTGGGCGTGATGGTGCCAGCCCAGACCATACTTGATCGGGCGCGCAAAGAGGAGTGTGACATCATTGGATTGTCCGGGTTGATTACGCCTTCCTTGGAGGAAATGGCTCACGTTGCCAGTGAGATGCAGCGGCAGGGCCTTGATATTCCTCTG
>JAJRYU010000109.1 GCA_024275615.1 Planctomycetota bacterium | reverse complement strand
CCAGATCTGAGCTACCGGAAGATCTGGAGGTGGCACCAGGCATGCCACTCAGCGCCCAAGGATCAGACGGCACTCACGTCACACTCTTTGTGACAGAAGTCTCTGATGAGTCCATTACCGTTGATCTCAACCATCCTCTTGCTGGAAAAGACCTTTACTTCGATGTTGAGATCATCGAGATCCGTGCAGCCACGGAAGAAGAAAAGGAACACGGCCACCCTCATGGACCCGGCGGGCACCACCATTAGCGAAGTCCCTTGTTTGAGACGGTTCTCGTGGATGGACAAACATCATTCTTCTCGACAAACCCGAGAATACGAGCGATAATGTCTCTCACAATGGAGAGCCGCCATGCCTGAAACAACTGTAGTCGCCAGACTCTTCACAGTCGAACAAGCTGTGGAAGTGTGCAAGCAATTGGATTTTGCTGGCATCAATGCCAAGTACGAAAAGCCCGCGAACGCAGGCAATTATCTTCTTGACTGGAATATGCCGACGCCTAGCATCATGGTCTTCGTCGAAGAACAGGACGCTGACTCCGCAGAGGCCGTTCTCCAAGACATTCAAGATCAAGAAGCCGACCTCACTCCAGAGGAACTTGAAACCGAAGTAGATCGAAGCCCTGGATCTCGGACCACGCCACCTCCCCTCCACGAAACTAGAGCAGGGCAGATTTCCAGGCGTGTACGATCAGCGCTCAACACGTCCATTGTCAGTGTTTTCTTTTGCCCATTGGCGCCATACTCAATTGGCCTTGTGGTCGGTCTTCTCGCCGAAGAAAAAAGCCCGCAAGACTCCAATCGCTTGATGACAGCCATCTTCTTTACCACGGTAAGTTCGCTCTTGCTTTCAGGTGCCCTCATGCTCATTCTTGGCCTCGTGCTGTCTTAGAGTCGCCCAACCACTCAAAGACTCAACCACTCCCCTGAGGATGAATCCGCAATGACATCTCAGGGCTTCTGACACCAAGCGTGATAGGCTAGCGCATCATCTTGTGGAAATACTGCCTGCGGCCGTACCGATTTGGCGAAGCACTCAAAATTTTCCACGAGAGCTTGCGGATTGGCGTCGAACGCGTTGCGAAACCCCTCATCGACGAGGCACAAGCGCTCAAAACGGAGTTTCCTGACAATAAGACTGGTCATGCGATAGCCATCAGGTTCGACGTAGCTCAATGCGTCCCTTGCCTCAGGCGGCAAACTCCCATCTTCCAAGCTACTAAAAGACTTGCTATCGAATATGAGTTTAACAACATGATCCTGCAATTGTGAAAGACCACCTCCCGACGGGAGCTTGGGTGTGTCCTCTCGCGGTCTTTCGCTCCTTGGCTTGCACTTCTGCAAGATCGTCTTTGCGCGCCCGATCTCCGCGCGCAGCAAAGGAACGTCGGATTCTTCGATCGTCCCATTCAGGCGCTCGACAAGGATTCCCCGCAGCGCCACGCAATGGGGCAAGGCATGCTCCAATAGTTGCCACACTTCCTCGGGGATCGGGGCATCATGGCTATCGAGTCTGAAAACACGCCTCGACTCCAACCAAGTGGCTTCACTCTCACTGCCGCCGCTAAGGTGAATTTGCAAGACCCGGCTCAAATCCAGTTGGGCCAAAACAGCGTAAGGATCGAAGCCCAAGTTCACCGACTCGGTGTAGAGATTGTGTAGATCCAGCATGATGGAAGAGTTTGAAGCCGAAGCGATTCGATTCCAAAAAGCAGCTTCAAGTCCAGAAGGGCCGAATCGAAATGAATCGGCACCATTTTCGAACGCCGTTATAGGCACAGTTCTTTGGATCAATCTCAATCTCTGAGCTACGCGTGCTACCGATTCCTCTGTCATTGGCAGCGGCAGGGGAAACACAGGATTGAGACCTGCTGAAAAAACCCAACCCAAGTGATCAGAGAACCAAACGAATTGGAATTCATCGTGCCCAATGCGGAGCCCTTCCAACCACAGCTCAAATCGCTCCTGCTCACCTACGGAATCGGTGTTGCTGCCAAGAGAAAACGCCAAGCCGTGAGCAACAAAAGGTCTCTTCGAGCGCCTCTTCAATTCTGCAAAGTGGAAGAAGTAATCATTGGGCTCGAGTCCCGCTGGCGTGGGTCGCCATAGAGCTTCCGGTGCAACTTCAAAGTAGTCTGCATCCTCTTCAATGAGAGGTCGAACAAGCTCTAAGAACTGCGGGTCTGCGTGGAGTGAAAAGCCAACTCCAAGAAAATCAGGCGTTCGGCTCACGAGTTAGTCCCAATGTACAACCAGATGTCGCGGTTGCGGCGACCTTGGTGTGTCTTCTTGTCTCGAAACTCCCCAACTGGGGAGGGTCCGTTGTGATCTTGGAACAATGCCCACACGACATCTTGCTCTCTCGCAAGTATAGAAAATGTCGCCAGGAGAAGACCAAATCTCATTTCCTGTCGTTCACTTGAGAACCGGCATGGTGTTGGCAATCACTAACAAGGCCATAGCCGTGCCGTAGCTTCTGCCAAGTTCATGGCTGTCCATGAATGTGCCGTCGATCTCGCCGTAGTGGAGCACGCGATCCAAGAGCCTTGCTTGCTGCTCTGGACGTTCGGCCGCGGGCAGAGCTTCAATAGCGCGACTGGTGTGGTAAAGCGTGTGGAAGAACATGAAACCCGCGATTTCGCCGTCGGAGTGAAAGTCAGTTCTTCTCACACCTTCGATACGATCAATGTGTTGCCAGAACGTCCGAAAGGCGAAGCCGAGTTTTTCCTCATTGCTACCACCCAAGGACATGAGCACGCCCTCGCACAAGGGCATGCGAGTACTGGCATTCTTGAGCCGCTTGTCGTTGCCCTTGCCTCGCGCTTTGCCGCCGTAGGAAAAGGCCCCATTTTCATATCGACCCGATGCTATGGCCTCCTTGGCAGCTTCTAACATGGCATCGGGTACGGCGACACCTTCGGCGCGCACGGCTAAGAGTCCTTGGGCCATGACTGCGGTGCAAAAAGCGTTGGCATATTCATGGGCCCAGAAGCCACCTTTTTTCTGGCGATCACCTGCCGCTCGTATGATCTTGAGTATCTTGACGCGCAAAGCAGAGCGTGCCTTGTCATCACCGAGACTTGACAACTTGTGGGCGTAGTATTCGAGGCGATAGGCATCGGCGTAAACGTCTTCGTTGCGGCCTCGATTCATGTTCATGGTATCAGCGAGGTAGCGGTCGCCGCGCCAAAGGGCGTCATCAATTGATTTCTGCATCTTGGAGTCAACCGCACCGCGATGACGCAGGAGTGCTTGACATGAAAGTGCCGTCACCGCCACCCAGACATTGGGTGTGATTCGAGGATCCGGGCAATAGGCATAGCGGCTATCGTTCCAACCGCCGTTCGCTCTTTGCTGGCTTAGCAGAAAGCGCACACCGAAGGTGATTGCTGTAGCGATTTCGAGTTTCTCTTGTGGCCAAGTCGTGTCCTTGGGCAATGTCGTGTAGGAGCTCTCCGGTAGCCAGGCGATCCTCTCAATACCAGAAAAAGCGGCGCCAATGGGACGGTTATCGCCAATACCAAGAATGACATTGGCCTTCGCTCTTCGCCCAGAGATCGTCTGGGGGTATGCCTGCACAATTTCTTGAAAACGCCGGGATGCTCCCATCTCGTCGCCCCTCCGAAGTCGGAGCAGAGCCAGGAGGTAGGCGGCTTGGGCACTTTCTTCACCGGCATTGGCATCGGCCACATTTTGCAAGGTGGAAGTAGCACCGGCGAAGTCTCCCAAACGGGCTTGAATGAGTCCGCGTTCGGCCTGGATCGAACGATAGACCGCAGCAAAAGCGTTGGCTTCTTTGGGACCAAAGCGGCCGGCTCCTTTCTTGGCCGCTCTCTCGAATCTCCTTTTCTTACGGGATGTCATACCTTCACTGACGGCCTTCAGGGCGTCGTCCCATGCCGTCTCGCACTGCTCCAGCATGGCAAGAGCAGATTCGCCATCCCGCTGTTTTCTCAAAAGTACTGCCCGCCGCAGGAGGCTCTCAGGATCCTGGCCCTTTCCAGCTATTTCCAAGTCAAGTGCCATTCCCCACTCGCCTCGGTCGAGCGCCTTGGGGATGTCGCCAGAAATGAGAGCCCCCTTGGCTTTGCGAAGGATGTCACGCAGAAAATGGGCAAACCAAGAGGTGTCGAACGTCCGGATGGTTCGCAGTATGTGAACGACTTCACCGCTTGGTTTCATGACGACGATGGAAGGTTCCAAGAACTTGAGCGGTCGCAAATCGAAACGTTTGCTCATGGGCTCATCGCAGACCATACGCAGAGGCACAAAGTTGGCAGTCACAATGCGGCTAATGTCAGGATCGCTCCAGATGATTTGGCGCATGGCAATGTCTAGAATAGGAGCGCGGATCATCTGCCGCCCACGTTTGGTCGATTCGGAAATCTTGTAGACATACCAAAGGACAAGCCTGTCCTCGTCGGCGGCACGCGCCAATGCTCCATCGAGAAGGGCACCGCGGTCAAAGGTTCTCTCGGTCTTGGTCAAACTGGTCTTGAATCGACGTTTGTCTAGAAACTCCGCTCCGTCGGTCATCCAAGCGATCGTTTCAAGAAGCAGCCCTTTGGCTGGATGCCGGACAGCCTTGGCACTTGCAACTTGTTTCTTCTCTTGCGGGAATCCGGACGCTCCAAAAATCGGCAAAACAACGAAGAGAAAAATCAACCAGCGCGCGTTCTTGGTGGACATACCGCACCTCATCTATGGTGAAACCTCGGAAGCGAGAGCCAAAAATAGTTGGATCACGAGAAATTGACCGTACTCGGGTCGGCAATCGAGGTCAACGTGGGAGCAAAGCAAATCGGAAACACACGTTGGCAAAAAGAGCTAGCGACGTCGCTGGGACTTGTCAACATAGATGACGAAACCATCGTGGAAGCCAAATTGAACACGCACGCCGCTCGTTTCATCATTGTAGTAGACATAGAGCTTGCCTACCTGTCCAGTTGACATTTTTGTTGGATTGCCATAAGTCGCAACTAGTCGTTTCAGGGACCACAGTTGATGTTGGCTGCGCATGGTTGCCTCATCTTGACGCACAAGCCTTGCGCGGTTCTTAGCCGCCACCTTGGGGCTCGCCACGGAGTCGAGCATGACTTCAGGAGCGCTTCGCGAGGAAATGCCAGAACCTCGAGCCATCCATTGCTCGACGGTCTTTGTCAATCGGTCCACGGCAGCGGCAAGCTGAGAAGAATCGGCTTGGCCCGTGGCATTCGGCAAGACTTCCCGCCTTGGCACACGATTGGTATCACCCGCGCTTCGGTTGGAGAGGCCCGCCACAGCCGCAGTCAAATCTCTGATTGCCCCCACTTCTTCGCTCTGATCCAAAGCAGCATCGGGCTCGCTTGCACTCGGCATCATGAAGACGATGACAAGAATCGTGAGAACATTTATGGCGCCGATGAGGGCCGTTGGCCATAGCCAATTGTGAGGAGAGTTTTCCATGATCGAAGCCTACAAAATGAAGTCGGCAGCCGCTATGAATTCTGCTCCCCTCTTTTTCGTCTCGAACTTCGAGACCTTCCCGCGACATCACCGGGCGGAAAAGGCGCTGGCGGCACTTGTCCATCTGGCTGATGAGAATCGCCACGTTCTTCGCAGTGACTATAGGTCGCTTGCCAATGTGCTCAACGACCCAATTCGGCTTCCGGGAGCGCAATCACTTCCCGACGTCGATGCTTCCGAGGTTGACAATCATCCGATCGGGGACCTCGACGTCCGGAACGCGATGCAGCGTTCTCTTGCGGTTATCACCACTGCAGATCGCCAGCGAGTAAACTCCGAATGGCACTTCTCGAAACTCGAACCGGCCATCCAATTTGATCGTCCCCGAGAGAGATTCCTTTCCTCCGGGTAGATCGAGGTGACAGGATAGTGGCACCTTGGGGCGGTTGCTCAACCGACCACGAACTACCCCAGCATCTTCGAGTACGACCACGATGTCTTTCTGACCAGGTTCGATCAACACGGTTTTTTTCATGTAACTCAAACCCTCAATCTCCGAATAGGCTGCTACACCGACCACATCTTTGACTTCGAAGAGGACGAAAAATGGTTCGGTGGAGAGTTCACCATAGAGAACAAATCGACCGAAGAGGTCAGGGCCAATTAGGCTTGAGCAATTTTCAATCTTGAAGTTTGGCAGCTTGTCTGTTGAAAACGAAGGGTTGATTTTCGGAAAAACAAAAGGAATCGGCTTGCCACGTCTGTCCACGACGGTGCCGTTTGCGACGAAGGACGGGTACTTCAGTTTCATGGCACCCAGATCCGCCACGTCTGAATCTTGAAAATAGTAAGACGACGAACCTTCTGCCGAAGGAGCACCGATCCTGCCGTTCTCAAGATCTACGACCTTGACTCCTGAAATTCCGTGCGGAACATTCGTCGCGTTCGACATCAACCTGAAGAGATCAAATCTCCCGCCGAACTGGCTGACCACTCGATAGTCATAGTCGTAGCCGACACCCCATTGGCTTGCATTGGTTATGGAAAGCCGCCGCCCTACAAGGGGTACCCCCTTCTCGTCGTGAACACGCCCAGTCTGGAGTATCGCGCGCTTTTCGAATTTCAACTCAATCAAACCAAGATCTGCCGCCTTAGCACCGACCTCCACGTTGCTTGTGACTTCCGCCCACCCAGAGTTCTTCGGACCAATTGCGGTCAACTTGAGTTTGGACCCAGGCTGCAAACGCAAGAAGATGGCGTTTTCACCGCTAATGTCACTCCAGTTATCGAAACTCCAGGCACGCTCACCCTTGTCGCCAGAGATCTTCGCCCACAACTTGCCTGAAGGGCATGGCGTCCCGTCCGGCATCAAGACGCGCACTGTCAGGATTGCGGGTTTCTCCATGACAAGCTCGATTGGCCCATTTGGAAGCTTGGAGTCAGGAAATACTCTCACTGCTGGCTCAGACCGAAATCCCGCGATCCCAACAAATCGTATAGACCAATCATTGTCGTTGAAGTCTGAACGACTTCGGGAGAGCAACAGTTGAGCTTCTCCCTTAGCTCCTGTAGAGGCAGAATCCCTGACGTGGAGAAAACCGGACCGCCGAGTCCCTGTGCCATGACCGACCTTCACGCCAACAACTGGATTCCCAAACTGGTCCTTCACACGGACGCTCACTTTCACTACGGGCATCGCCGACAAAGTGAAATCGCCCCTAGGGGGTGAAAACAATGGACGCCAGCAAAACATGTCATCAGTGAACGCTGCAATTCGGCAGTCATTCGTCAACCTTGGCATGCGAACAATTCCGGACTGTGGAACACTAAACTTCTGACCACGGCCTCGAAACCACCGGGATATGTCCTCGTCCCTCTTTTCAGGGCCGAAACTCCCAAACGTGTCTCGTACGACAACGATCGTGCACGGCCCCAAGGGTTCCTGAGTTCGGGCATCAATGACCCGGACCAAATGGCCGGTAGCAGCTACAGGGTCGGCGTGCTCCTCACCGCAGGCATGAAGAAATAGGCAGGTTGCAGTAAGAACGAAGTACGAGCCCAGATTCATGCATTGTCTTGCGTTTCTGTGTTTCATCGAAGGATTCGCCAGTAGATTTGATCGGTCTCACCTCCTTGGCCCTACCGTTTTTCGAAAACTCTGTAGCGCCGTATTCGCTCATCATACGCTGGCCCCGCCTGCCAATCCAGCAATGCTGCCCACGCAGACCTTCTTTCGACTCCGCGCCGAGTTCTCGTGACAGATTCAGCGATCGGTCCTCGCGGACAGTGCCGCACTCAACGGCACCGAACTGGAGGCGTCTGCATGACTAAATGCCCAACAATGGAAATGTAGAAGGACAAGACGAATCCCGCAAGAAGAACGTCGACGGCAGCGCCCAGGGCGAACAATCCAAAGATTGCCGCGACAAGAATCGAAACTCTGCACACGAAACACCACTATCCCGCAGCACACGTCCAGCACCTAGTTTGATCCGAGTCCCAAGAACTTACTCAGCGTGCGACTCTACTGAATTCTTGTCGAGGAGTAGCCAGCTCGAATGGCATCTTCCATCTCCGACACTTCCGCATCGCTTAGAAGTTGGAAATGCTTCGCCCTTTTGCGACTGGAGAGTTTCCGATTGTTCTGTAGACAAAATCGCATGAACAGATCTATTTTCCTATCTGGCATATCGACGATATTTTGCAGTGCCTTCTTCGTTCTATCGTAGCTCTGCAAAAACTGTAGCTCTTCGATGAGCACGGTCCCGATCGTTTCTTGAACGAATAGAAAGAGCGCCTCAGCCTGAGCGGTCATATCGATGTATCGATACCAATACCCGGTGTCATTCTTCACTGCCATTTCACCATGTTCGTCGATGTCATAGTCGACCATGGGCATGAGTTTTCTAGAGAATGCTTCCAGCGAGTCATTGTATTGCCCCGGTTGCTTCGCCATGGAGGCTGATATGGGGAACATGAGTCCCTGTGGGGTGAGGCCTTGGCGAGCAAAGATGTTGTGGATCAGGAAACGATGAATTCGGCCGTTTCCGTCCTCGAAAGGATGGAGAAAGACGAAACCATAGGCGATGGCTGCGGCGTGAACCACAACTGGGACGTTGCCTTCCTCCATCCGTTTGTGTGCCGACAAAAGCCCTTCCATAAGTAAATCGATGTCCGTTGGTTTAGGCAGTCGAAGTAAACTTTTTCACCTCTCCATGGCATGCTCTCGCCAACGTAGTTTTGGAAAATTCGGTAGTCCGTGTCAGCGTATCTTGAGTCCACAATTCGATTCTGTAGTTCAGTGAGCCTTGCCTTGGTACAGAAGTCTTCTTTCTCAGCTGAGTGAAGGAGATCGACGAAACGCTCGGTCCTTTCCGGGCCTGGTTTGATCTCTTCGATTTCGAAAGAGGACTTCGTTTCTTTGGTGTACAAGTAGCTGAGAGCGCGCTTGATGAGTTCTGGATCGAAACGCCAAGCGTTCCCATTGCGGGCGAGCTAACAACCAAGTGCAGAATGTAGCGGTGGTGTGCCTAACTTGGGTACACCGCTAGTGCCCTTGGCTCGAATACATCCCTATGGCCCGAACGACTTTGGTGCCTCAGTAATTCATCGGTGATCTTTGGCTTCGTGATTACCGAGACGACCTTCATGGGGACATTGCAATGGGGGCTGTGGAGCGGGTCAATTTCGAAGATTTTTCCGATGAGCCGCGCCCAACTGGCTCGTGACTTTTTCTCGCCCACGGTTAGGCCGTCAAGGTCATCATCGCCGCCCAACTCAACTGATGAACATTCAGCGTAGGACTTGCGGACCCGATTGGGCTAGACTCCGTAATAGCGCACCTGGTGCATTCTTGGATCAGGGATTTGGTTTGCCACTTGATGGATGAACTCCACGGGCTCTCGCTCAAGGGAGGTTTTGCCCGTCTTATGATTCGTGCTTTTGCCACCAAGACTTTGCCGCTTGCGGTTAACTCAATTGATGTCATGCGAATAGGCGCTCTGGTGGCATGGCGAGCCGTTTTCTCTAGATTTTCTGAATCCCCGGCTTCGATTCGGTGTTTGGCATGAACAGAGAAACCAGAATGGCCCCAAGTCAGTTCACGCACGTCAATCTGGGACTTGGCCGCTCGCTTAGACTCGAAACAAGAATCGCGGATTCGACGAGCAATTGGACAAGCCAAGCGTGGAGACAAAGTTGCGGTGGCGTTGCTCGAACTGAGTCTTCCACTCTGCCACAAGCTTATTGCTGATGACCTGGGAAAAACGCAGGTTGAATCCAACAATCGGAGTGTCCTGCCCATGCTTCTTGTTGCCTTCAACAATTTCGTGCTTGCTCCATTACCCCAAGTTTAGATCAAGCGACTTGACCATCGCCCGAGACCCAAGCCTGACGGTTTGCCCGGGAAGAAGTGACAAT
>JAJRYU010000108.1 GCA_024275615.1 Planctomycetota bacterium | reverse complement strand
GGAAGGGCGTGTGCCGGGCTAGAGTAGTTGTCGCCGCTCGTTCGTTGTTGCACGTTTTGGTTAGCAAGTAACCAAAAGCACTCGCCAATCTCTTGGCTGCTGCCCGGCACACACATCTCTTATAAGTCTCTGCTTACCGGACATTTCGCCTTGGTTGGTTTTTTCTTTTTTGGCGGTGGCGGTGCCAGGATCGAGATCAAGCGCTCTTGAAATGGCGTCGTCTTGAAAAGGAGAGCCAGGATCGTCGATTGCGCTATTATCCGTTGCCTCGATTTCTGAGTGAACTCCAGCAACCACGGACCATGTTCCGATACAGAGCGAGAGATTCCGCCGTTGGATGTCTCCTTTGGGTGTTTTCCCACCGTTGCTGTTTCAGGCATTCTCAGGACGATCATGCATCTATTTCGCAAGAAGACGAAACCGACGGAACGTCGATCACATTTTCGTAACAAGATTCCGGGCAATGACTTCGAGGCGACACTTCGCCAGCAATCTGGGGCTGCTTTTCACGTTGCCATCGTTGAACTTTCTGGCGGCGGCGGAAAGGTCCGTCTGAACCCCCGATGCGGCGAGAGTTTAAGAGTCGAAGAACTGGTCATTCTTGAGTTGATTGTGAGCAATCCTGGCCGTCAGATCCGCCTGTGTGCGGGGATTCGTCGCATTGAGGAGGGTTGCGTCTATCTTGAGTTCTCCGAGCCAAACTTGGATGAGATCCCCCTAGACGCTGAAAGCCGCATGCTCCTCAGTCGCCGGAAGTTCCCACGTCACAGGCTCCAAGAGCATGTGCTTGTAGAATTGACGATTTCATCTGTTGTTGTCACCGGCGTATTGACTGACATTTCTGAGGGGGGAATGGGACTCAACTTGCAGGAAGATCTCGCCGGGACCCTGTCGCAAGGGGATTCTGTTGAAGTTGAGTTTCATCTGCCTGGCGTGATTGCTCCCTGTTCAGCCAAGGCGAGAGTCCGGCACCGAACACCCCGCGCCGGTTCTCTCTATTTTGGCTTGTCGTTTGCTCCAGAACGATTCGATGAACTGAATCCGGTTCTTGACTACCTGGCGCAAGCGAAGAATTAGGGCTTAGCGGGTTAGATACCCCAAAGATCCATTGTGTTCACATCTTGGCCTTGCAACTTCAGGTAGTAGAAGAGCTGGGCTTTGTGTGAATTCAAGTGTTCGATGCACTCATTCAGCTGGACACCAAAGACCCGTTCCGTTGGGTTCCAAGGTGCGGTGAGCATTTTCTCGTTGAGGGCGTCTTCGCCAGCGGCATCAATCGTCCGAAGGGCCAAGTCGCGATCTTGTTCGATTGCTTTCTTGAATTCTTCTAAGCTACTGCATGTTGGTAAGGCATCGGCGTTGGGCATGGCGCCATCTTCGCCCATTTCGCCTTCCGGCATGACCGCCGCCCAATCGCCAGTTGCGAATCCGTTCATGACGGCTCCGCAAGCGGTCTTCATATGCTCGAGAAGTTGGCCGGTAGTCATCCAGTTCTTGCCGGTCTCGGGTCGCCAGTCCAGAGCTTGTCCGTCGACCTTGTTGACGATGCCCGCCAAGATGCGATAGGACTCTGTTGCTTGCGAGGTCAATACGTCAGTCCAGTTCATTTCGTTTCATGCCTTTCCAAGAGGGGGAGTGTATCTCTTCGTTCCTCGACGCTGAGGTCTTTGTACTACGCTGACAATACCGGTTGAATTCGAAGAAAACACTTTTTTTGATTGCCGGATTGAGGTCTGGCATCTTGGCCTCGCCAGAGGAGCCCAATCTCACAATAGTCTGGTGTTCGAGTCAGATGATGTTGGCTTGTTCCGGGCGATGAACGAGCATGCCCGCCTCTAAACCGGCGACACATTCATCGCCGCAAAGAACTCGCACTAATTCCAAAGCAAACTCCAAGGATGTGCCCGGCCCGCGACTGGTTATGACATGGCCATCGACAACGACCCGGTCTTCCAAATACTTCTTGTGCGCGAATCGGTCGCCGAAACCGGGATAACTGGTGACGCAACGATCCGTGGTTACACCACAAGGGCCAAGCGCCATGGGGGCGGCGCAAATAGCACAAAGCCAGCCGCCAGATTCTTTGACTCTTGAAAGCAGGGCCTGAACGTCTTGGTTTACCAAAAGATGATCCGCTCCCGGTAGACCGCCGGGAAGCGCCACCATGTCCACCGTCATGTCGCCTAACTCGGCGACTGTGGTATCAGGTTGAACACACAAATCATGAGCGCCGCGAATGGAACCTGGTTCAATGCCCGCGACAACAACATCCAACTCTGCGCGGCGCAGGACGTCGATGATAGTAGCGGCTTCAATTTCTTCGAATCCGGGTGCGAGGGGGACGACTATTTTGTGGCTCATATCAAGTCCTCATTTTGCTGAACTAACCGAGAAGATCTTCAAGAAATGGGCCCCATTCTGGGGATGTGTCTGGGTGGGGTGTGGCACAAAAACCGGGCAGCAGTGGGTTCTCTCTGTTGAAAAGAGGTTTGCTGCCGTCCTTAAGCAAGACCAGGCCACCTGAAGCGATAACCAAGGCGGCGCCAGCAGCGACATCCCACTCATTCTTGGGAACCAAAGTCCAAGTGGCATCGTATCGGCAGCCAGCCACAACACCAAGTTTGTAGGCAACACTGCCACAAGGCACGATCTCGAAGGCCGAGTCTTGGAAACGATCCCATTCGCCTCTTTTGAATTCACTCCGTGAAGCCAAGATACGGGCACCAGCGAGAGGGACTCTGTGGGGCATTGCAACCTTATTCCCATTGTAGGTCACTCCGGTTTCCTTGGACCCCAAAATGATTTCCCCGGTGGCCGGATTGGCGATGCCGCCAGCGACGGCTTCGCCATCTTCAATGAGACCAATGGAAATTGAAAACTCGGGAATACCCGTGACGAATTCCTTGGTGCCGTCAATTGGATCAACAATCCAGATTCGTGAGCAATTCAATCGGCTCTTGTCGTCGGCAGTTTCTTCAGACAACCAACCATCGCCATCTTGCGGCAAGATATTGCGCAAGATGTCGTCGATGCGGTTGTCAGCTTCCGTGACCGGGCTCCCACCTTCCTTCTTCTTCACTTCGATCGTGGCTGCGTCGTATTGTTTGGCGATGGCAGTGGTCTCAATGAGCGCTTCGCGGATCCTGTCGATATCATGTTGGCGAGAAATAGCTCGTCTCCTTGATCAAGTTAGGCCGAAAGAGCCTGGTGCGTTGAGGACTGCTGTGTAGTCCTTCAGGAAATAGTGGGGTCGCGCACTCCGCTCGAAAATGTCCGCAGAAAAACTCGTCGTGAGTGCGGCGCAGCGCATGCCCGCGGCAAGAGCGGCTTCGACACCCGCCGGGGCGTCTTCAAAAACCAAGCAATCTTGGGCATGAACACCCAGTTGCGCCGCGGTTTCAAGGAAAACATCCGGGTGTGGTTTGCCCTTTGGGACTTGATCGCCCCGAACAATGATGTCGAACGCCTGACCAAGGCCGATCTCTGACAAACTGTGGGTGACGTTTTCTTGCGGCGCTGATGTTGCCACAGCAAAAGGTATCTTTCTTTCCGAAAGAAAGGTCAAAAATTCGAAAAGCCCGGCGATCGCTTGGAGTTTGCCCGAAGACAGCTCGCGATAGAGGGACTCTTTCTCAATGGTGTGGGACCTGATCGTTGCAGCGTCGAGGGGGTCGTCGAACAAGACCGGGAAGATGTCACGGTTCCTTTTCCCATCGATTCTGTGGCGCATGGCTTCCGTTAAGTCAGGTAATCCATGCCGTCTTGTGAACTCCGAGAACGCTGCAGCATGCAGATCCATGTTGTCAACAAGAGTCCCATCCAAGTCGAAGATGACGGCGCTTATC
>JAJRYU010000107.1 GCA_024275615.1 Planctomycetota bacterium | reverse complement strand
GGACTTCGACGCCGTGTCCACAAGATCGAATCGAAGAATGTCACTTTGAGCCTTGAGCCTGGTATTCCCGTTCATGTGTCACTGAAACCGCGGGAGGTCATGCCGAAAGGCGGATACCTGCGAATTTGTTTGATCGAAGGAGCTGGAGCATCTCAAGTGATCCATAGGCCTGAGCACAGCCGTGATCACAGAAATGGTCCGGGGAAGATCACTGTCAGTGGGCCGGGGCGTTATCGTGTTGGTCTCATCGTTAGCATCTTGACGGGGACGGGTGAGCTCGAAGAGGTGATGACGGAGGGGGTGACTCCCCAGTTCGTCGAAGTGACGTCCTCTGGTGGGCATGTCGCCGTCGGTTTTGACCCGAAAAAATTCGACCGTCTGCTGAGAGCGTTGATTCGGATTTCTGGTCACTAAAGCCCCTATGACCGCCACTGCAGAAATTGTGGTCTGCTTCGAACTTCCGGAGATGGTTTCACTTTCCCTACCAACCCTGGCAAATGAAATGCCAGCGTCTCTGCCAAGCGAATGACTTCTTACTTGTTCACATTCAGGCTCTCCACATATCACTCTTAACTATGTGCTCATGGTAGATTGCAAGAATCGACTGCGAGCCATTGGCGCTCCTGAAGATTCTTATTGAAGCATCGGGCTCCCAGTTTTAGCATCTCATTTGAAGATCCAAGCGTGGATTTCTTGAATGAGATTCGAAAATTGAAAGGAAGAGGCCATCATCCAGAAGGATGCGGATATTGAGAACGCGCCGGTTGGGACGATCGCTTTCAGTGACCGTGGTAGAGAAGGGCATTGGTGGTATGTCGACAGCGCTTCGGCGAATTCTGTGACTCTTGTCCAGAATGGCTCGCCGACCGGCGATCTCTTGTCGATTCCCAATGGCTCTCAACTGTCCATTCGCAAGTTGCGAACACTTGCAGATATTTTTGAAGGTTTGGAGAGTTCGACAACCCCCAATACTTGGGGCTGTTGGGAATTCGGGCTCAAGTTCTGACAATCTAGTTGGTTCTTTGAGAGTGGATTGGTCGCGGAGAGACCTTAAAGGAGACCCTATGCATTTTCGAAGCGAAGCTCTTGGGGGCCCGACTTTGTGCAGATCTCTTGAGCGATTTTTGCATCACTTCAAGGTGTCATCAAGCGTGCTCATGGCCCTAACGACTCTGGTTTTTTGCCCGGACGTCCAAAGTCAAGTGCCGGA
The DNA here is from genome assembly GCA_024275615.1 of Planctomycetota bacterium. Taxonomy (GTDB): domain Bacteria; phylum Planctomycetota; family DRQF01; genus S139-23. The sequence continues at coordinate 3,728 of JAJRYU010000107.1, read as the reverse complement.
GCTCCTCTATCTTCGACTTAACGGTGGCATTGGCAACACAGTGAATGACAAGGCCATGCCCGGCGTCCCCGGAACAAGTGTGGTCCTGCACAGTGGTGTTGGCTGGCAAAGCTCCAATCCTGCAGTCGGCTCGGCGAGTCTAATCACGGATAACGTCGTGGGGATCCCCGGTGATGACATTGCCTACACCAATGCACCCTTCAACTATTCTGGCGATTGGACTATTGAGTTCTGGGCTAGGAGGTCGGGACCGTTCGTGACCAACAGCGGCGCACATCCGTTGCTCGGAAAACCCGGGGCCACCTCGATCGTGATTGACCACGATCCCGCAGCACCCATTCATAGCCTATCTTTGACCGGTCCCGGGGTAAACAAAGTTAGTCTCTATGGTGTTGGTCTGCAGAACCTCTGGCAGCACTTCGCTTTCGTTCACGACTGCCGAGCCCGGACGATCACACCTTTCGTCAATGGCAATTCTAAAGTCCCTGTCGTTCAGCCCGGGAGCATCGACCTCAATGGGGATGCGCTCAAAGGACTCTTGTTCGGAGGCGTTGTTCAGAACGAATGGGAAGGCGAACTCGACGAGATTCGCGTTTGGAGTCGTACACTTGCTGAAAGCGAAATCCAAGCTGGCAAGGACAATCATGTGAATGCAGTTTCAGGGGTCGACGTTGCTGTTGTTGAAGTTGTGAGCCCTTCACGGTTCTTCCCTTACGTGGGTCAGCCTCCCTATTCCGCCAATGAAGTGGTGAGTGTTCGCGTCGAAAACCTAGGGCTCAGTGTCCTGCCAACTGGAACCGTGATTCCTTTGTCCTTTTCCGTCGATGGTGGCCTCATCTTGGCAACAGAAGTTCTCACTCTTGTGAACCCGTTGGTGACAGGTGAGAGTGTCCATTTCACTTTCAATTCAACTGTTGATCTATCAGGTTCCGGGGTCTTGATTATCGAAGTCACGTCGAACCTAATCGGCGACTCTCAGCCTTCAAACAACACAAAAGCACGAGTTCTTGCCATTGCAGGACGGGAGTATATTGCTGAATATCCCTACTTCGAGGATTTTACTTCCGCGGCGGTGTCCACCAACACACCACCCGCTGGTTGGCGCCATCCGGCTTCGAATATGGCGGAAGACTGGATTTTCACCAGCGATCCTTCAATGATAGAAACAGGTTTCTTTCCAATTCAAGGGGATCACACCACGGGTGTTTCAGGGGCGGGCTTGGCTGCCATGGTACCATCCAGTTTCCTAGGCAACTCGATTAAGCTAGATGGGCCCGTGTTCGACTTGACTATCAACAGTAACCCGCGGTTGGATTTTTGGGTTTGGAGCACGATTGTCACCCCATTTCAAGCGACCGCCTCGAACATTTTCAACTTGGACGTTATCTCGCAACCTTCGGGGGCGGTCATTGCCGGGGTGGGCGGCCCATGGGTCGGTAACCCATTTGTAGGGACAGTGCCCTCATCGTCTGATTGGTTCAATATCGGCGTTGACCTAGGTGCATTCTCTGGTCAGGCGATTCGTCTTCGATTCCGTGTGGATGGGTCACCGAACAATGTGAATCACGCCATCTTGATTGATGATGTCAGGCTGACCGATCATCCCATTGGTTTGGGGCAGCCCCCGCAGCCAGGTCTTGCAGTCTTGGATCTCAACGGCGCCCAAAGCCCGGGGGGCCTGGCCGTGCGTTTCGTTGAGAACGGACCTTACTCCTCTGTCGCTACACCGGGTGGCCTACTTGATTTTTCATTCGAAGGTCCCGCCGATCAGCCGATCTTGCTCTTGGTGGGCCCGATGAATCTCGTTGCTGCCAGTTTTTCAAATGTTGGACAAATGGATATTGGAGGGTCTCCTGATCCGATCACAGGGATTCCTAGCAGTATTGGCGTCTTGTTTGATGGCACGAGTCTTGTGGGACTGAATCCGCTTTTCCGGACTAACATCATGGGGGTGGCATCCTTGGGGCTGACGATGCCCAACGTTCCGCCAGGTATTCTGACAACTTTTCAAGCCGTCATTCTCAATGACACACCAAGCGGCATAGCGCTTAGCAACGCCATAGAGTTGGAGATTCAGTAATGGAAAACTGTGTGAAAATCATCCGACCTGCTTTCTTGCTTCTTTTCGCCATGTTTCTCGTGCCAACGCTTATCGGACAGTCAATCTCGACGGGGCTGACTGGTGCCTTTGCAGTGGAACAGGGATTCATGTTTGATCTGAAAGCGACGACCAACTTGGCGGTTGATTCATTTGACATTTCGAACATTGGACTGGCTGATATTGAGGTTTGGACGACCATAGACGGTTCCGGTTATGCCGGAAAGGAAGAGAATCCTCACGCTTGGAGGAGAGTAGTCTTACTCAACGACTCGTTTCTCTTTGCACTAGGCGGTTGGGCTCCCATGGTTTTTGACTCTTCAGTTTTGATCAAAGCCAATCAACGACGCGGATTCTATCTTGTGCGAACAGATACGGGGAAGTTGGTTCACTTGCCAGTGACGAACTCTGGTGTCGCTGCGTTTCAAGACGGCAATCTAGCCTACTACACCGGCCCCGACAGTAAGTACTTCAAGAAAGGCTGGCCAGCAATCCCTAGGATCACGATCCACTACACAATCCAAGGCCCTTTCACCTCGGACCTGGCTGTCAATCGGGTTCTGGGACCCGTGATTGACCCTTTACAGTGCCAGGTGTTGAGCAGCACAGAGTCCCTTGCCGTTGAGTTTCTTAACTTGGGCTCAACGCCCATTGCCGCAGGCACGTTTGTGCCCGTATCCTTTTCCCTCGATGGGGGCCAAGCTTTTTCTGAGTTTGCTGTGACTCCGAGTGTCGTAGCGCCGGGGGCCACTTTCTTCTTCACTTTTAGTAGTCCGCTCGATCTTTCTGCGATTGGCGCGAGGAAGGTCGTCGTCAGCCACACTCTCAATGGCGACTCCAACGCCGCGAATGACACCTTAGAGCATGTTTTTCGTGTTGGTGGAGATAAGAGGATCACGTCTTTCCCTTGGGAAGAGACTTTTGAAACGTTGAACCACGCAAACATTGTGGTGCCGCCCTTGGGCTGGAGCCAGGAGGTCACCGAAGCCACAGGGCCCTATTCGGATTGGTATTTTAGCGACAGAAGTAACGGTAGTCTGCCCAATGCGGATCACACCACTGGCATTGCCAACGCCGGGCTTTATGCTTATGCAAACGACTTGGGTACGAACTCTTTTGTCAACATGAGGAGCCCTTGTTTGGATTTGGTGGGAATCACCAATCCGCAATTGCGGTTCTGGATGTTCAGCCGCACGTTTTCAACCGTTCCGAATTTATTGTACGTTGATGTTTTGGACGTGGTAACGGGTGCGATCACGCCCAATGTTCATGGCCCAATCGGTTCTCTTAGTCCCAACTACATCTGGCATCTTCAACAAGTGGATCTCAGCGCCTTCAGTGGAAAGCTGATTCGATTAATTTTCCGTGCCACAACAGATCATGGTTTTCCGAACGCTTCTCTAGTAGGTCACGATATTGCCATCGACGATGTTGCCGTCTATGACTTGTTGCCTACGATTGGCCAGGCACCACAAGTGGGATTTGCTGAATTCAAGATCGGCCATACCCGTAACTTGAATTTCGTTGATATCGGACCAGGAGTAAGCGGGCCATTCTTTTCCCACGTTCGAGCTAATGAACCGATGGTATTGGAGTATTCCGGCCAGCCGAATCAGCCGGTATTGCTTCT
>JAJRYU010000106.1 GCA_024275615.1 Planctomycetota bacterium | reverse complement strand
GCCCCCGCGGCTCGGTCCGATAACTGTAAGAGCGGGTGGGGACAAAGAAGCTAATCTGGGCAAGTCACAGCCTTGAGGCCGCCAGCGATGCCATCATCGCCAATCTCACGTTCGACGAGAAACACCTTCTGCGGCGTCACTTGCGCCAGATTTTGAGCTCACGACGCAATGAGATTCCTCGCTCTGCTTTCACGGCTTGCTCGATTTGCTCAATAAGAGCCAAGACGTCTTCGAATCGTGCGCGTCCTCGGTTGACAATGAAATTTCCGTGGATCTCTGATATCTGAGCATCACCACAACGGTGGCCCTTGAGCCCCAACTCTTCGACGATTCGTCCGACACTTTGTCCTGGTGGATTGGCAAAACAACAACCACCGCTGGGAACGCGAAGAGGCTGAGTTGCACCTTTGGCTTTGAGGTTGGCAGCTAAACATGCTTGGGTAGCGGCTACGTCTTTGCTGCGTTCAAGACCTAGGCCGACTCGAGTCACCAAACCTCCCATGTTCGACTTGCGGTAGCCGAAGTGGCAATCTGCTGGCTTGAGCCGCAGAATCTCCCCGGAATCAGTGGCGACATCAACCCAGACGATGAAGTCCTTGATCTCTCCCCATCGCCCACCCGCATTCATGGCGCAGATCCCTCCCATTTGCCCGGGAATCCCAGCTAAGCTTTCGAGGCCACTCCAGCCGTCTCGAACGGTCTCTGACACAAGCTTCAAAAAGGGATAACCGGCCTCAACTGCAAGAACGTCGTCGGCAAGTGCGGCTTTGGTCGTCAAGCGGTCGAGATGAATGAAGGGAATCTCATGAAGGCCGTCTTCAACCAGGACGTTGGCGCCACCGCCCAGGAGACGAAACGACCGCCCAGCTTGGGCCAAGGCAGCATAGAGCTCCGCCAGTTCTTCAGCCGACCTCGGCCTCAGAAAGGACAGCGCCTCGCCTCCCACCTTGAATGTGGTCAAACCAGACAAGTCCCTATGAGCTTCAAGGATTTGGCTATAGATCTCGCGCCAACTCAAGACTCACCTCACCAATGTCTCCAGCACCCATGACGCAAATAACATCACCATCCCGTTGCCGCTCCTTGACCTGCTGCACACAGCTTTGCAAATCGTTGCAAAAAAAATGCCCCATGCTAAGCGACGTCATAGCCTCTCGTAGTTGCGTGGCGCCATTGCGATCGGCTTCATCCCGCCCGAGGACCCGGTAGTCTCGCACCAAAAAAAGAGCATCAGAATAGGCCAGGGCATTAAGAAAACCACTAAAATGGCGACGCACTCTGTCGGCCAAGTGAGGCTGAAAGACAGCCACCAATCGTCGATCCGGGAATAGTTCACGCACGGTCAAGAGAGTGGCCTCAATTTCCTCTGGGTGATGGGCATAGTCGTCAATGACAACAAGCTTTGGATCCTGGCGCAGCATGCGAAATCGCCTTTCCACACCGTCAAAAGACGACAACGCCTGGACAATCGTGCTGAGGTCGACACCATAAGCTAAGCTGGCAACGACGGCCGCCGCTGTAGCATTCACAACATTATGCGCCCCAGGCATCTTCATCTTGATGATGGCTGTTTCACCGACACCCGGGATTCTGATATGAAAACCGTCCCGGCGCTTGTCAATTTGAACGTCGCGAGACTTCGCGCCTATGGTCATGAGCCTGCCGCGCACGACCCCCCGCAAGTCCAAATCTCGAGCCACCAGCGCCG
>JAJRYU010000105.1 GCA_024275615.1 Planctomycetota bacterium | reverse complement strand
TTTTGGTGAACATGCGCACTTGCAGCCACGAGGACGAAAAAAAACGGTGGCGAAACCGACAAGCGGTAACGCCACCGTAGGATACGCTCCTAACCTCTTCGTCACGAATGGACCGAACCTGAAGGACTCTTCTGGTTTTGGGTATTCATTCGCTGCGTTAGCGGTTGTTGCCCGAATGGGATTGATGGCGTGGGCGCCCGGCATCGACGGCGGAAAAATCGATGATTTCGCTCAAGCGATATTGGCGGACACTGCCATCGGTCATGCATTGGGCCATGAGGCAGTCGACATCATCGAATTTGCAAAACGTGAGGGGAAGAACTCTCTGAGGCCGTTCACCGGCGTATCTCATGGTCAGCACGTCACCTTTGCGAATTGCATCTGGAATGGCAGCGAATCTGGGTGCCAAACCAACGGTGCTGGGGGCAGTGGCGTGATGACTTGATGTCGTGGCCCGTCTCATGAGTTCTTCAAATTCACGAGGGTCGTGCTTGCCGATCAAGGCCACCATGAGTTGCATAACATAAAGAGAATCAGCCATGGCCCGGTGGTAGCCGGATTCTGGGAATCCGAAGTGGTCGACCAAGGTGCCCAACTTGTAATTCTTGACTGGCAAGTCCATCAGGCGGGTGAGCTTGAGGGTGTCAACAACACGATTGTGGGGTGCTTCGTGGCCACCCCGGGTTAGCTCCGTGCTAATAAACGTCACATCAAACGCCGCATTGTGTGCCACGAGGATGTCATCGTTGTGAAGCCAGCTGGCGAACTGGCGACAAGCATTGCTTGGGTCGGGGGCACGGGAAACCATGGCATCTGAGATGCCATGAATGCTGATGACCTCGGGGCTCATGGGCCCACCGGGATTCGCCAGAGTCGAGAACCGGGAAATTTCATCGCCCCCGCCGGTAAAGCGGACGCCAGCAATCTCAACAACATTGGATTGCTGAGGTTTCAGCCCTGTCGTTTCGGTGTCGAAGGCGACGTAGATCCTTTCTTTGGGATCATTCATACGATGTTGGCGCCGTCCTTCCCGCTACTCTCAAAATACTCAAGCATGTTGCGCGCAGCATCGGTCGCATCGATGGCCGCGTCACGGTGTTCAAAATACCATCGCTTGAGGACATTTATTTCAGGCATGGGATCTTGTCCCAGACAGTCGAATGCTTCCGGGCGGGGCAAAGCGCGAAAGAACTGGGGGGACGCTATGACGAGAAGTTTTTTTCTGGCTCGGGTAATGGCCACATTGAAGCGGTTGGGGAGGTAGAGAAAGTCGATCTCGGCGTTCAGAATGTCTGGATCAGAGAGGGTCATGCTGAGAATGACGAGATCTCTTTCTTGCCCTTGTATACGTTCCACAGTGTCGACCAAGATGTTCTTGGTGTCGAGTTCGAGTCTTGCCAAGAACTCGCGGATGCGAACGTTTTGCCGTCGGTGGGGTGCGATGACCGCAATTTCTCGGCAGTCAGTGCCGCCGTCGATGGCATCCTTGACTAGGTCGGCCACCAAAGCGGCTTCCTCCGGAGCTTCTTGCCCACGCCCTTCATGTTTGACGAGAACCAACTGGACGGCATCGGCAGATTCGAGGATCTGCGCATGGCGCCGCGGGGATTCGTAAACCAATGAGCGGTCCTTCGCCGCAGGAGCTGATTTCAATGCGCTGCCGTAGAACTCTCGACTCGGGAATCGAACTAAGCCATCGTTTAGGCGAAAGCTCTCGTCCAACATGATGGACTCATGGCCGGCGATGTCGACCAAGTGTTGAAAGATGCTGGTAGCGACGCCGCGACCTGCCTTCATTGACGAGACCACCGGCGGCAGCTGTTTGTGGTCGCCAGCCAAAATGAAACGATCGCACTGGACCATGGCCATCAGCGCCGAGAGCAGAGTGAGTTGGGACGCTTCATCGAAGACCATGACATCGAAGCGCTGGACGAAGTCCTCGGTGTTGTTGTTTTCGATCTGCTTGGAGATCGGTTGAAAAGCGGCATATTGGGTAAGCCCAGTCACTGCCGGGGTTTTCTTGTTGCGAAAAAACGTCCCGGGGCTGGCCATGAGCCTCAAGCGAGGCCGGTTTGTGTCGGTACGCCAACTTGACGGGTTGCCGATTTTCGTCACGTCCGGAATGTCTTCGTAGCGCAGACATTCAAGCAAGACATTGTTAATGGCCTGATGAGTGAAGGCACAGACGGCCACCTTCAATCCGCTCTTGACCAATTGCCGAATGATGAGCCCAAGAACATG
>JAJRYU010000104.1 GCA_024275615.1 Planctomycetota bacterium | reverse complement strand
CCTTAGAGGGAATTGCTGCTTGCGTCCGTAGCCTTTTGGGCCGTGTGCCTATCTTTGGCATCTGTCTGGGGCACCAAATCTTGGCTTTGGCCATGGGCGTTCAAATTGACAAGCTGAAGTTTGGGCATCATGGTTCGAATCATCCAGTCATGGATCTGGATACCAAGAAAGTCGAGATTACCGCTCAAAACCATGGGTTCGCTGTGAATGCCGAATCCTTGGCTTCTGCCGGTGGGAGAGTCACTCACATCAACCTCAATGACCAAACCGTTGAGGGATTTGAGGTGCCGGATAAGAGAGCTTTCTCTGTCCAGTATCATCCTGAAGCCTCTCCTGGTCCCCATGATTCTCTATACTTGTTTAGTCGCTTCAAGGCCCTCATGGCGACAGCTGAAGGGTCTGCATCTGCTTGATCCTAACTGCAAATGAAGTTAGAGTATTTCTTCTTCAATTGACATAAGTCCCATATATTTCATGTGATACGACAGTGAGTCTTGCCGATGACCGTGACAGCACTTTTGGGCCTGCAATGGGGCGATGAAGGCAAAGGGAAGATGGTCGACATTCTCTCTGCTACGACGGACTTTGTTGTGCGCTGCCAAGGCGGAAGCAACGCTGGCCATACCGTAAAGGTAAAAGGGCAAACGACTGTGTTGCACCTCATTCCAAGTGGTGTACTCAGCCCCCAGACTGTTTGCGTAATTGGTCACGGCGTGGTTCTTGATCCAGGGCAGTTTTTGGACGAAGTTGCCACTCTGAAGGAGCAAGGCATCAACACTGACGGCCGACTTTTTGTCTCCGACCGTGCCCATGTCGTATTCCCATTCCACAAGATCTTAGATGGTGCTCAAGAAGAAGCCCGTGAAGGGGCGAAGATCGGCACGACGAAACGAGGAATCGGTCCCTGCTACGAAGAGAAGGCTTCTCGCCAAGGATTACGGGTTCTTGACCTTCTTGATGGGAACCGTCTTCGCTCGCGGCTTGCGGACGGTGCGGAAATGAAGAAGAAGCGGTTGACCTCTCTAGGGGCCGACCCATCGGAATTGGCGAACACCCTTGAACTCTATCTTGAATTTGGCCGCAAGTTGGCGCCCTACGTCGCGGACACGGTTGCCATGCTCCACGACGCCGTCTCTGACGATAAGAGAATCTTCCTTGAGGGCGCTCAGGGTGTTCTTTTGGACCTCGATTTGGGAACCTATCCCTATGTGACTTCAAGCAACACCAATATTGGTGGCTTGCTTTCCGGCTCGGGCATCCCAGCTCGCGCCATCGATTGCACCTTTGGTGTTCTCAAGGCGTACACGACCCGTGTCGGTTCCGGGCCATTCCCGACGGAGTTGGAAGACGAGGTCGGTCAACGGCTGCGTGATCGAGGCGCGGAATATGGCGCAACAACGGGCAGGCCCCGGCGCTGCGGATGGTTTGATGCCATCGGAGCCCGATTCGCAGTCCAAGTCAACGGTGTTGACAAGATCTTGTTGACCAAGTCGGACGTCTTGAGCGGCTGCGACGAGATCGCCATTTGTACAGGTTATCGGTTGGACGAGCATGTCACAGAGAGATACCCCGCCGATGCGGTGGCCCTGTCTCAGGTCGAACCAGTTTATGAGACTCTTCCGGGTTGGAGTGAAGACATTTCTGGCGTCCGAGCCTATGATGAACTGCCGGTCAACATGCGTGGGTATGTCGACCGAATTGAAGAACTCTGCGGCGCTCCCGTTGCTATGGTCTCAGTGGGGCCCGGGCGCGAAGCGATCATTGAGAGGTGAGTATGACCGGCGAAAACGCCGACAACTCGAACCATGTTCTTGAGATCCCGGAAGGGCTCCGCCACTTAGCTATCATCATGGATGGCAATGGGCGTTGGGCGAATTCCCGGGGTCTTCGGCGCACCCGCGGTCACAAAGAAGGGGCGGGAACTGTACGACGCATCACGACATTGTGCGCCGAAGCAGGTTTGGAAGAATTGACCCTCTATGCCCTGTCTGTGGAAAACTATGTCAAACGACCCCGGCATGAAGTCGAGTTTCTTCTTGCGCTTCTAAAGCGATTTGTCATTCGTGAGCGCGCGACAATCATGGACAACAACATCCAGTTTCGGACGTTGGGGCGAACGGAGGAGTTCCCTCGATCGGTACGCCATGAGTTGGAAAAGTTGCGCGATCTCTCATCAACCAACGATGGCATGACCCTGCGGCTCGCTCTAAACTACGGCGGGCGCAGTGAAATTGCCGACGCTGCCAAGTGCATTGCCTTGGACGTGAAAGAGGGAAGGCTTGCCGTTGAAGACGTTGACGAGCAGACAATTCAAGACCGGCTCTATGACCCATTGATGCCTGATGTTGACTTGTTGGTGCGAACAGCCGGTGAGCTACGAGTCAGCAATTTCCTGCTTTGGCAAATTTCTTATGGCGAGATTTTTGTTTGCGATACCTATTGGCCGGATTTCGGCAACAAGGACATGACGCAAGCCATGCTCAACTACGGCAGCCGAAACCGCAAATTCGGTGGCTTGGTGCGTCCTGTAGATGCGTAAGCGGATCATCATTGGCACTGGACTCCTCCTTGTCTTGATGGCTATCGCTTTTCTTGATGGTGTATTCGGCCGCCCAATCCTCACTGTTCTGGCCATCCTCGGCATGACATTGCAAGCGCAACGCGAATTCTTCAGTATGTCTGGCGTGGTGCAAAGAGGTCCGATCGTCTTGGCCCAAGCGGCGGCAGCGGCGGCTTTTGCTGGGCGTTGGCTGGCTCCAACTAAGACTCAAGATGCCAAAACGGCGATGATTCTGGTGGGCCTCATGCTGGGCCTGATGTTTGCCAATCTCATGGTTGCCACGTACCGCTTGCAAAAAGTTGGCGAAGCGAAGACACGCTCCATGATGGATGCCTCTTTTTCTCTCTTCGCATTTGTCTATGTCGCCATACCCATGGGGTTTCTTCAAGAAATCGCCATGCGCCATGGGGTTGCCTTCGCCGCCCTTATGGTCCTTGTCTCAAAATGTGGTGACATGGGGGGCTACCTTGTCGGCTCAAAGATTGGCAAACATCGAGTGATGCCAAATGTATCGCCCAAGAAATCTTGGGAGGGTAGTGTGGGAGGCCTTATCCTCACTCTCTTTGTCTTGATAGTGGCACAAAAGTATGGTGTCGCCCCTTTTCGGCGGTGGGGGAGCTTGGAGATTCTTGTCTTCGGCTTGAGCATGAACGTGGCGACTCAAACCGGAGATTTCGCTGAGTCAATGATCAAGCGGTGTTTCGCGGTCAAGGACTCAGGTGACATTCTGCCAACGTTTGGCGGCGCTCTTGATATCTTGGACAGTCTCATTTTTGCCATGCCGGTGGCGGCATTTTTCACTTGTATGATTGACTAGGGGACCGGGCGAGAATAAATCACTTTCTACCCTCGAATCTGCTCTTCTTTCGTCACTGACGACGGGTGAGCAGCGCTTGTCCCGACGAGAATCTTGCGAATGAGCAAGAAAAAGAAGTGAGTCGGAAATAGGATTCAGGATGCGACGTCGTTTTTGGGCGTCGATCCGAAAAGCAAAGGAGTCAAGGTCCGTGTCTGAAGTCACGATCAATTTGCAGAAT
>JAJRYU010000007.1 GCA_024275615.1 Planctomycetota bacterium | reverse complement strand
CTTCTTCAAGACGAGACCTGGCCTCGACGTGGGTATCGCTCGCGGTCTGGCTTATGCCCCTTATGCTGATCTCATTTGGTGTGAAACGTCCACGCCAGATTTGGCCGAGGCCAAGAAATTCGCTGAAGCAATCCGCAGCGAATACCCGAACAAACTGCTGGCTTACAACTGTTCACCTTCATTCAATTGGCGAGCAAAACTGGACGACGTCACGATTGCCAGATTCCAAAGGGAATTGGCCGCCATGGGATACAAATTCCAGTTCGTCACCTTGGCCGGATTCCATAGCCTCAACCACGGCATGTTCCAACTGGCCCAGGGATATGCAACACGTGGCATGACCGCCTATTCGGAACTCCAGGAAAAGGAATTTGCTGCCGAGAAAGCTGGCTACACGGCAACGCGCCATCAACACGAAGTGGGGACTTCCTATTTTGATGCTGTGACCCAAGCCATTGGCGGTGGCCAGTCGTCGACGATCGCCATGCACGAATCAACCGAAAACGCCCAATTCTAACCTCACTTTGTCATCAGCCGCCGAAACTGGATATTTCGGCTGTTGATGACAGGGCATGGACCTCCATTCCGCGCCACTCGTCCAACCAAGACCTTGCGGACGCTCCACCCTTTTTTCATGACTTCGAACTCGCTGCCACCACTGCCAAAGGCGAGGAGCAAAGAAAAATCGCCTCAAGAAGGGACTTTGGCCGTCCTATCTTCGAACTTCACTCGACACCAACCTCGATCTCATGAAGAGGTCAGGTTAGACTCCGGCACAAGAGCAGTTAAGCGAGAAGTAGAAGATCATGGCCTACAATCCAGCGGAAATTGAGCCCAAGTGGCAAGCGTTTTGGTCCCAAGATAAAACCTTCAAGACCGATTCAGAAGGGACGAAACCGACTTTCTATGTCTTGGACATGTTTCCCTACCCTTCCGGGTCTGGGCTCCACGTCGGCCACGTCGAAGGATACACCGCCTCCGACATCATGGCCCGCTACAAGCGCATGCAGGGTTTCGAAGTTCTTCATCCCATGGGCTGGGACGCCTTCGGTCTGCCAGCGGAGCAGTACGCCATTGAGCAAGGCGTTCATCCAGCGAAGTCAACAGGTGACAACGTCAACAACTTCCGCCATCAGCTCCAACTCCTGGGATTCTCCTACGATTGGGATCGGGAAGTCGGCACTTATGATCCGGAATTCTACAAATGGACGCAGTGGATCTTCCTCAAGCTCTTAGAACATGACTTGGCCTATCAAACTGAAGTCCCGGTCAACTGGTGCCCGGCATTGGGGACAGTTTTGGCCAATGACGAGGTCATCGACGGCAAGAGCGAACGTGGTGGCCACCCTGTCATTCGCAAACCGATGAAACAATGGATGCTGCGCATCACGAAATTCGCTGACCGACTTCTCGAAGGGCTCGACCGCGTCGACTTTCCAGAATCCATCAAGTTGATGCAGAAAGACCGTATCGGACGATCTGTGGGGGCGGATGCGACGTTCGCGATCCGCGGACACAATCAATCACTGGAGATCTTCACAACCCGTCCCGATACGATGTTTGGGGCGACGTTTTGCGTCTTAGCCCCCGAGCATCCCTTGGTGGCGACCATAACCGAGGACGAATACCGGGAGGCTGTTGACTCCTATGTGACTACTTGTGCCGCCAAGTCCGATATCGAACGATCTGGGCCTGAGGCTGGCAAGTCTGGAGTCTTTACCGGAGCCTACGCCAAGAATCCGGCCACGGGCCGTGACGTACCTATTTGGATCGCCGACTACGTCATGATGGGCTACGGCACCGGAGCCATCATGTGTGTTCCTGGACACGACGAGAGAGACTGGGATTTCGCCACAAAATTTGAGCTCCCCATCGTCGAAGTCGTTGCCGGTGGCGACATCACAAAGGCCGCTTACGCTGGCGAGGGGGCGCACGTCAATTCTGGATTCTTGGACGGCATGGACAAAGCCGCAGCCATCGTCGCCATGAATGAATGGTTGGAAGAGAACGACGTCGGCAAACCTGTGGTCCGTTATAAGCTTCGGGATTGGATCTTCGCCCGCCAAAGATACTGGGGAGAGCCCATCCCTGTTGTCCACGATGCCGATGGCAAGATTCATGGGCTGGCCCCTGAAGAGCTGCCTTTGAGGCTCCCCGAACTCACCGATTTCAAGCCGACTGGTACCGGTGAATCGCCCCTTTCTCGAGCAACTGATTGGGTCAGCCACCCCGGCGGCACGAGGGAAACGGATACAATGCCTGGCTCAGCAGGTAGCTCTTGGTACTTCCTGCGCTTCATCGACCCACACAACAACGAGGAAATGTGCCGCACAGATCTCACTGACAAGTGGATGCCCGTTGACCTCTATATCGGCGGTGCCGAGCACGCAGTTGGCCACCTCTTGTACTCACGTTTTTGGACCAAGTTTCTCTACGATCTTGGTCTTTGCCAAGTGGACGAGCCCTTTGGCAAATTGGTCAATCAAGGCATGATCTTAGGTGAAGACAATCGCAAGATGTCAAAACGCTACGGCAACGTCGTCAATCCAAATGACGTCGTCGCAGAACACGGAGCCGACGCTCTGCGTGTTTACGAAATGTTCATGGG
>JAJRYU010000103.1 GCA_024275615.1 Planctomycetota bacterium | reverse complement strand
GTCACCCTCCAAAATTGCAGGCTTGATTGGTGGTCAAGAACGGTCTCTTGGGTTTTCGGGAGGCACACCTCGCAAGGTGATTGACTCAGTTCATTCCCGAGTTTTCACCTTGGCATTGACGCGGTGAAGCGAGAGACGATCTGTGCGTCGATTGCCGAGGATGGTGTCGGCAGGACGCCCAAAAAGTTGCGACCCAAATGACGAGTTCTCATCACCAATTCAACGATAAGTCTGCGTGGACAACCGGGCGCAATTCAGACTGGCCAAATGCCTACGCCTCCATGCGATGCTTCATCACTATAATCACCTCTTGTTCAAGGGAGCTGGCCAGGACTTGAGGATGCGCCAGATGAAAGTTACCTGATCTTCTTCGACGGCCAGTATTTTGAGAACGACGACAAAGTCATGGCTTCGATTCTCCATGGTTCTCATCAGATAGCAGTGGCCAACGATGGGGCTCACAGCGGTTTCCCTCTCATCCCAAATCCAACGGGCAGATTCTCGGCCCGAAGTCTTGGCTGCGAATTGCTTGGGATCCCTCCAGCATTTCTGCCACAACTCTCCTTTGCCGCCAGAGAGTTCTTGAGGAACCTTGGCGCTTCCGACGTTCAGTTTATTGATGTCGATATTGCCGAGGTCTACGATCAAGCCGACATCGTTCTTGCTTAGCTTGCCGTTCTCGAAAGCGATATTGGACGCAGATCCAGAACTATGGCTTCTTGTCAGGAATGAGAAGTAAGCACCACCTTCGCGCACTGAGACGATTCCGTTGAAGTGACCGCGATTGAGGAGGCGGGTGATTCCTGAACGCGGCCTCTTGATGAACGATTCATATTGCTTTGTGAGACCGGCATCAGCAGTCAGCAGGCGTCGATCCAGTTGTCTTTGGATGGCTTTCTTTTCAACGATCAAGTCCTTCAATTCAAACGCTTCCAACTCGCTCCGCAGATCGCTCGCGATGATCCCATCCCAGCTGGGATGGGGTTCTTCTGAATGAGGCCGACGCTTTTCGGCCACGTCCCAGGCCTTGAGAATCTTCCAGATGAAGAAGATACCAAAGTCGTCCTTGTGAGTGATTTTCATGGCGACCAGGTGGTCGTGTTCTTCAGGAAGAATCGCGCGAATCAGGTAGCAAGATCCCAGTTGAGCTTCCCGCCGTTTCGGCATCTTCTGACGGCCCCCGCTCTTGGCCCTTTCAGCACTTCGTGCTCTGCTCCACCTGGAGTCGTAGTCCTGGAATTGACGGGCAAGTGATCTTGTGGTTTCACGGGATAGCCGTCGCTGCTGCCGATCCTCCTTGGATCTTGGGTGCCCAACGTCCTGCCAAAGAGACTCCCAAACGGTCCTCTCTTTTTCTTGCAGAAAAGCTGGGGCACGTGACTCGGTGGTGCAGAGATCTTCGAAATCAACTCCACCGAGGTTCACAACAAATCCACTCGAGCCGCCGTAGAAGCCACTGCTCAACTGTCCCTGCGCGAGACAGAGATCGGGTTCCCGATCATAGGAATTGGACTTGGTAGCGAAGGAGTAATAAGCTCCACCCCCCCGCATCGACACAACGCCCTCAAATCGGCCACTCTCCAGAATGCGACCGTAACCTGTGTCAGGCTTGCTCAAGAACTCTCGATTCTCGGGTTCCAGATCGACGGGAGTAGCAAAGAGGAGAATCGAACCTGGTTCCGTATCACATGCAACTGCGTCCTTAGGCGTAAGCACCCGGTCACGCCATCTTCATTCGTCCTGAGAGATTGAGATGATCATTTCTTTCGGAGCCCCGGAGC